>NZ_JACIYL010000511.1 GCF_014359955.1 Thermogutta sp.
CCCGACCAGATCGTCCTCAGCGGTACCGGTCACAAGCGGAACTCGGTAGCCCTGAAAATTCAAAATAGCCAGTCCGGTGGTCACGCGCGGAAACCGTGTAACCACCCAATCAGGGGATATATCGAAGCGGAATACTTCGCTCATATCCACTATCGGTGGTAGACCGACCTCCTCTTCTTGCGGGGAGACAGTGTTACCGGCGGAGCCATTGCCCATTCCCAGGGAGGTGAGCACCGGCTCTCCCGACAAGACTTTTGCCAACATGGCCGCTATGGATCCTGAACCCGAAAGCACGACAATCGGCGAAAGAACAAGCAACAGGCCGATGACAGCCAGGATAACCTGGTTGAGGATCGGTGTTGGCGGCGGCGGCTTCGGTTGTTCCTGGGGTTTCTGTTCGTTGTCGCCCATAAGGTCACTCGCCGGTCGGACCGGCCACCCAAGCCCGAAAAATGCGAACCGTCAAGCGAAGATGCCCTCTTCGCTATCAGTCGGGCGTTTCTATCGGCAGAATGAACTGGGGCCGTGCTCCGCCCTACAACAAACAGAACCCACATGACCGATACACTCGGGCAGGGCAAGACAAGTGCCTGGCATCGTTCCCGTCTCACGGATTGCCCGAGCCACCAGCAGGTGGCGAGAGAGGAGGCATCATGAGACCCGGCGTCCAGGGGAAATAAAGCCACCAGGGCGGGTTCGGGAGCTGGCCTAAAGCAAACGGGTTGACCCATGACTGGAACGGAAGAGTCCACGGCCCCTGAGGATTCCCCCACGGTCCGAACGGCGTCGCGCCCGGTCGGAATGGAAATTCCCATTCCTCGTATGGCCGGATATACGCCCCCAGTCCCCACGTTTTGACGATGTGGAGGTGATCGTAGCTCTCCGCTCCCCTGATCGTCGCGCGGGTATGGCGGTAACCGCTGACGACGTAGTTCGGTGCGTAAGGCAGCGCAATTTGAGGCGGCTGAGAAAATTGGGCTACACGGCCACCCTGATCGTTATGGGAGAAATAAGAAGGCTGAAAAATCCAACTTTCGCCCCGCGCCCCCGGTGCCGCGCACACCACGCATCCCAGAAAGAACACCGGCAAAAGCCATGTGGAGCCCTTCGTGCGGCAGGCCGGGTTCTCGCCACGATAAGTCCACGGATGAAAAAAGTTTCCAAAAGAAAGCATGCGCGACCTGTCAAGAGATGTTCACCCACGTAGCACCCTTTTTTTAGCGTAATTACGGGACGTCGCGATGCAACCGTAATCCTCGGACTTTGATCCACGCTCTTTCGCGGGAACACGATCACGCCCGGTCAACACAAGGCCCGGCCGGATTCCCCGAAAAGGCCAATCAGGTAAAAAACTCAGCATTCCTCGCGGGGAGAAAAGAATGACGAACGGATTGAGAATCCGCGTGGCAATCCGCCAGATCGGGCTCCGGGTTGACCATATTCCCCGCTTTTCTACGAACAATCACGGTGGCGGTGATCCCGCCGGAACCTCCACCATGAGTTCTCCCCGTTGCGGGTCGTACACATACCGGTGGCCCGGCGGCAGCCTGGGAAGCTGAATATTATTCTTCTCGATTATCTCCCGCCAGAATTCTTCGTGAGATTCCGGCTTTCGGCCGTGTTCAGCCTCGAACAACTGCAGAGCGTGGGGAACCTGGATCCGGAACGCCATATGTTCCTGGCTGCGGAAGTAGACCGACACAGGCGTCGTGAGGAAGCCGGGCTGGAGACTCCGCCCTTTTTGGCCAACCCCGACATCTGCCTTCACATACTGCCCCTGAGTGGCGGCCGGCAGTGCCTGCGGACTGGTCGGCGGGGGCGGCACCACAGCCGAACCCGGTGGCGAGCTGGGTGGGCTCGGGGGAGATGAAGCGGCTCCGAAATCACTTGTGACGTCCTCAGGACGGGCAATTCCCGGCGGCATCGCCACCGGGCGTCGCTGTTGGGCCGTGGGAGAGGGGCTCGGACTTGCCGACGGTGGCGATGTCGGCGCCGGTGCCGTGCTCGCTTGCCCACCACCGCTCGGCTTGGGTGTCACCCGAAAAGAGTCGTCGGAACCTGTCGAACACCCGATCAGGAACACCAGCCCGACCACTCCAGCCTCCCAGTTAATCCAACTCGTCCAGCGGAATCGGGCCATGGCCACACCTCGTCAGTGAGCGTTTTCAGGATTGATCAGTGTCTGGCGACACAATCGATTGTAATCGCCGGGTAGATCGCACAACCAGTGGTGCCGAAACCGAGAGCCCGGTTTCCCGCGTCTGCGGCTGTCGCACAGAAAACTGGCATTTTTCAAGAGCCTTCAGGGCGCTGTGAGCTGTGAGATCAAAGTGAAGCGGCGTGATAGCAATCTTCCCCTGAGCCAACACGGAAAGATCGGTGCCGTGGTCGCCCGGTTCGGGCGCCGGCTCGCCGGTTGCCCAGTAATAGGTGCGCCCCCACGGATCCACGCGCTTCTCGTACCGCTCCCCGAACTGACGGACATCCATAGGGACAACGCACACTTCTGGCTGCGGATCGAACACGGCCGCCGTGGGGATGTTGAGGTTGAAAAGCCGACTTCCCTCGGGCTTTTTCTCGAGCAACTGGGCGATAATCTGCACCGCGATTTCCGCTGCGCGGTCGAACGGGGGATTTTCCTCGAACTGAAGCGATACGGCGATACTCGTGATCCCGAAAAACGCCCCCTCGATGGCCGCAGCGACCGTCCCCGAATAAAGCACGGCAATGCCTGCGTTGAGTCCCACATTAATTCCGCTGACCACAACATCAGGGCGACGAGGGCACAACTCCGTCACTCCAAGTTTGACGCAGTCCGCGGGGCTACCATCGACCGCAAATCCAAAATGTTCATCACCCTGGAAAACTTCCTTGAGAATGAGAGGCCGCAAATAAGTGATGGAATGCCCCACGCCGCTTTGCTCTGTGGCGGGTGCCACCACCTGCACATCCCCTAACTGTTTGAGTGCTCGAGACAGAGCGGCCAACCCTGGCGCATAGATTCCGTCGTCATTCGTCAGCAGTATGAGCACAGCTTCGATTAATCCTCCTCAACCTTCTTCACCCACGTTTCTTCGACCCGAGCTGAACACAGCGCACAAACAGCACGACTCCGGTTGCCCCAGCCTCCACGTTTAAACTATACCGGTGTCACTGATACTCGGCAACGAGCGACGTTCAATAAGCGCGTCGTGGGGAAGTTGATTGGCGCGGCTGATCTTGCTGAAGGCGTGGTCGAGTCC
>NZ_JACIYL010000512.1 GCF_014359955.1 Thermogutta sp.
GCGAAGTGCCGCTCATCCCTGCGGATTGACCGGCCTGCATGGCGGCCATTTCCATCGGCAAAAGCAACAGGTGCCACGGGGACGAACCGTTGTCGTCCGATTGGTCCCGCGGTACCTGCGAACTGGCCATCGAGCCTGAATTATCCGGGCTTAGAGCGAGGGACAGATCGCCTCCGAACAGAACCTGCGAGACGTTGGCAGAGTCGAGGCTGGATATCCACCCGGCGTGAGAGGTAGACGCCGGGCACACCAGCACCAGGCCGGCGATGACGAGCGTCGCAATTGTTTGCCGGGGTAATCTCACCATTGTTGCATGGCCCACTGAAGCATCAGCCCCATTCGATCAAAGTTCGTTTCGGCTCTGCCCCTGTTACAATCCTTTCTTCAGTTCGGTTCGTTCCCGGCTCCTTCCGATTCTGGGGCTATTGTAATTGGAACATGCTCCACGTCAATAGCCCGCCACGAAAATTTTTTTCGACCATTCGCAGTCGCTTACGGCTGGGCACATAGCCCGCTAAACACGCTCAATCCTACCAACGATTGCAACCCTGTCAATAACCCACGTGAGGGGGTTCACGAAAATTTCGGGCGATGTCCGAAAGGACCAAAAGGCCTGATCAGTGAACAGCGGACGTGACAGGCAGGTCCCTCCCCTCAAAAAACTCCGGAAGAAACGGACGTGACAAGCACACGTCCCTCCGAGCTAAGGCGCACCGGTGGCGATGTCGCGTCCCATTGCTAAAGGCAACGTGGGGAAATTTCGGACGCGATGTCGCTTGCTTGAAGTCCCGGTCCTATTCACGGTGCACGCTTATCGGACTTTGGGCACCATCGGTCGCCGAAGCCGGAAAAATCGGAGCTTTCGGGACCAGGCTTCCACCCTGGAGCCGGTTGGCCAGCAACTTCCCGTGGCTGGTTACGGCTGCCCTGACGCGGAAGCCGAATTGTCGCCCTGCGATCTGGCGTTATTGCTCCGTCGGGCGGCCGCTTCTTCCCGCATTTTTTGAATCTCTGCTTTTTGCTGCGGGGTGAGGACCGCCTCGATTTCTGCATCACGCTGCGCGATGAGTTTCTCAAGTTGCCGCTGGAGTTCCGCTATCTGAGGGTGATATTTTCGCTGAATGTCGTAGATCTTTTGCCGTTGCTTTTCGTCAACGACTCTTCCGTAGTAGGCAGGTAACCGCGGCCGAAAAGGCGGCAGGCTCTCTTTCTCAGCCGCCGTTGCATTCGGGGCCTGTGCCCCGGTCGTCTCCGCTGCTTGGTGTTTCTCCGGGGCCTGCGCCGCAGGAGGTGGTGCGGAAGGCGTGCCCGATTCAGCCGCCACTGCCACCAGCCGACTCCCCAGGAAGGCCGTCCCGACAAGGAGGACAACCATTGCGATGGCCAATCGGAGATTCATTTGATGCGCCCTGTGTATGGTGCCCATGTTGACCGTTCGTTCCCGATCCTGAAGTCCCCCTAAAGACGACGAGCCGCTGTGCAGGTTCGAAAAGTCGCGCCGCTGTCTCATTGTCAATTTCTCCCGAGAACAAGAGATGCACATATCTCATCCCGGTGTCCCGGTTTCGGTCCCGGGACACTGCCCAAAAAAATGTGCTCCTACTGTGCACGGTCCGGGCGTGCTTGTCAAGAGGCGAGCGGAACAGGCATGGCGGCAGTGGCTCAAGTCACAATACGCTACCGACGAGGCCTTGCAGCGGGCCTGGGGCAATCCGGCCGTTCGACTCAGCACGGTGACTCTCCCGACACCTCGGCGAAGGCGCTCCCAGCCCTCGGGGTTGCTCCACCGGCCGAGGAGCGAACAAGACCTGATCGATTTTGCGGAATTTCAACAGGACATGATGGCCGACTGTGTCTGCCACTTCGCAAAGACGGTGCGAGAGGTCACAGGCGGTAGAAAACTGGTGATATTCTTTTATGGGTACACTTTCGAATTTGGGGCGATTCGCAATGGAGCCGCAACATCAGGGCATTATGCCCTCGCAAAAGTCCTTCGCTCGCCGGATATCGATATTCTGTGTTCGCCGATTTCCTATTGGGATCGAGGGCTCGGCGGTAGTGCCCCTGCTATGTCGGCAGCGGAAAGTGTGACGCGGGCAGGAAAGCTGTGGTTGTTCGAAGACGATACCCGAACGTATCTGGCCAAGGACAGTCGCTTTCCTGGGTGGATCGACGGCGCTGACACACTCGCCGATTCGCAGTCTCTCCTCTTACGGAATACTGCCGAGGTTGCCCTGCGGCATTTCGGCACATGGTGGATGGATCTCGGCGCCACCGGCTGGTTCGATGATCCGGAGCTTTGGAAGGTGATGAGAAACCTACACCGGCTCGATGAGGTCATGCTCGCACAAGGCCCGCCATTCACGCCCGAAGTGGCTGCGGTTGTGGACGAGAGGAGTATCCTCCACACTGCCTTCGGAAGCGATGTGGTGACCCGGCCTCTCATTTACGAGGTTCGACGCCCCCTCGGCCGTATGGGTACTCCCTACGGACAGTACCTCCTGTCCGATGTGCTGAATGGTGAAATCCCTGCCAAAATGCTGGTGTTTCTGGCCGCCTGGCATCTCTCGAAAGAAGAACGGATCCAGTTGCGCAGAATAAATGAGGGAAAGCTGAAAATCTGGTGCTACGCCCCAGGATATTTAACTGAAGGCGAGGATCCAAAAACGGCCATGAAGGAATTGACGGGGTTTGAACTGGAGGCCCTTTCGGGGACAACGGCGTGGGCGGAACCTACGGACCGCGGGCGGCAGTTAGGCCTGACTGCAGGTTTTGGAGTGAGACGACCCATCCAGCCGTTACTGACGGTGGTCGACGCGAAACCAGAGGAGATCCTGGCTACCTATCCCAACGGGGCAGCGGCGGTTGCTTTGCGACGACTTCCTGACGGGCCTTCCGTGTTTGTGGGCGTGCCCAATCTCACAAGCGAACTGCTGCGGTTGGCCGCCCGGCAGGCAGGGGTACATCTTTTCTGCCAGGAAGATGCGAATATCTATGCAAATGGTCCCTTCATTACTATCCATGCTGCCCAGGATGGGGACCTGGCCATTGACACAGGGATACGCACGAACGTCTGGGATTACCTAACCGGCGAAAGTCTAGGTCAAGGCCCCAGGCTTTCGCTTGTCATGCAAAAAGGTGAAACACGCATTCTTGTATGCGGAGAGCGGATTGTGGCTACCGCGGCGGAGAGCAGCCAAGCAGAGAAGAGATTCTCCGCCGATAAATGAATGGGCTGGTCT
>NZ_JACIYL010000513.1 GCF_014359955.1 Thermogutta sp.
CGAACATGAGGAAGCGAGCCGCTCTGCACCACACCGGATGCCGGAGCCGGGGAAGGCGTTTCGGACGCTTTTGGGGCGTTTTCCCGGTCCTGCGGTTCTTCCTGCAAATGGGAAGTCACATTGATCTGGGCGGAAGGCCCCAATTTGAGAAAGGCCTCTTCCAGCCGGATTGTCGTTGACCGATCTCTCATATCAGTGTCTCACTCACAAGCAAACAGAATCGTTGCAGTGACCAAAGGAAGCTGCGGGCAGTTTCCATCCATCGGCGCGCGTTTTCACCGTTTCGCTACTAAGCAGCTGACTTGTCCTATTGGACAGCCACCCGCCAGAAGAGATCCCGTTTTCATCGTAGTACCGACGTGGGGTACAAGTTGTAACCGGTTTGGCCAGTTGTAGGATAAAGCTGGTCCGCCGAGGTGCCCGCCTGCTGCTGTTGAGAACGGCCTGTCGGAGCGGTTGGTCCCATCGGGCTCGGCGTGGAACTGTTCAGGTGACACCCCCATGACGGGTTGGCGTACGCGGCGGGCACCACCTGGTTGTCGTGCGGTTGCTGGGTGCCGGGCTGCGATGTGGGACCGTAATAGCGATACGAGTCGGTGCTGGGATAGACCGGAGCCTGTTGATTCTGGCCATTTTGTGGCGGTTGAGCAGGAACCGCTGTCCTGGAATCGCCCCAGACGGCCGCACTGGGGCCTTTGTATGGGCTTTGCGGCTGCGTTTGCACGCCGACTGGTCCCTGATAGGCAGGCTGGCTGCTGGGCAGACCGTTCGAGTAAAGTCCAACGTTCGACGGATTTCCGCCGGTTGAAGGAATCGGGCTACCCGGAGATGGAAGCTGGCCCGCCGAATTGCCCCACGTGTTTTGAGGAACGCTGCCGGACACCGAAGGTCCGCTGCTGTACGCGGCGCTATCCGCCGACGGAACATTCCATTGACCCGCCTGTGGATAACCGGCCGCAGAACCAGGGGTTTGAACACTCGGAGGGGTGGTGGGTTGTGCGAATGGCGGAGCGTTCGGGCGTGAGGCGATCACGGCACTAGGGCCGTTCACGGCACTGGGTGGTTGAAGCTCCACGGGAGTCGGCCAGGATGCGGGAAGTGTCGCTGTCACCGGTTGGCCCCGCGTGGTGTCCCCCGGTGTGAAATCGCCAGCCGACTGATTGGACGGAACATTGACGCTCTGGGCGACCGGCTCGTTGTTGAAATAGGGATTACGGACAATCTGCGCTGATCCGGCGGAAGACACTGCGGCCGGTCCAGCCGGTGCGACACTGGCGTAGCCTTGCGACACAGGGTTCATCGGCGTGGCCGCAGGTGAGTTCGCGGCAAAACCGGCCGCGTTCGCCCAGGGAGTTGATGGATTGCCGGAGGGGTTCATCGGAGGGACACCGTACTGGGCATTCATTTGCGCCTGCATGGTCGCCGGAGCGGGAGAAGCCTGGGTCGCTTGCGGGTTTTCCCAAGTCAGAATCGGCTGGCCGGTTGTTAAGGGCGGCTGTGCGGCGGGAGTATTTGCCGGATTCTCCTGGGGACTTCCCCAACTGTTGCCCGGGGGCAGTTCGAAACCCAGCGGCGACCGCGTCACCGGCTGGGAATCGCCGGCTAGACCGAACGGTTGGGCCTGCGTCGATTGAACGCCTTCCGCGGGAAGACTGACAGAGGGGGGGCTCCACGCAGGTGCTTCCGGGGCATCAGGACGCGGTACCGCCGTTTCCCACGGTTTCTCCTTTCCGTTGCTGGCGATTTCAGATTTCTTTCCACGCCCGGCGATAAACCAGATCACACCGAGCAGCAGAACGGCGGCCAGTCCCAATGCCAGGCCGCGACGAATCGGATCGGAAAAGAAACTGGTCGGGGTTGCCCGAGACGGATAGGCGGCTTGCTCAGGCCCCGTTTCTCGTTCCCCACCAACATAGGGCAGCCGTGCCAGCACCCGCACTGTGCCTTGCGAAGGGGCGTCATCCGTGTGGAGAGGCTTGTTCATGTGAATCCTCCAGGTAATTGCCTGTCATACGTCATGTCACCGGCACCGGTCGCGGAACCGACGCCGGTCGAGCAGACGAGGGATTACTCCTGCTGCCGGTTACCATCGGTCGAAATTAGGCAAACCTTGAGGTTTTTTCTGGAAAAGCGGGCTGTTCCGAATGTGACGGGGGGCGGCGCAGGAAATCGGACCAATTCGCGGGAGTTGTTTCCGCGTGGCTGGCGCGGGTTTGACACGATAGAGAAATTTTGTGCAGTGTAGTTGTCATAAAATCTTCATGGTTATGACAGAATTCTACCAATTCTTGACAGAATTTGCCCTTCACGGTAGTCTGTATTTAGTCGGAGCACGGTAGATCTTCGTCATGTTCTGTCCACATTTTTCTCAGGATGAGATATGCCGGCAGGTCATCCAACCACAGTGCAGGAGCGTCGGACGCAGCTTCTGGAGCTCATTCGCTCGCGTCGTTTTGCGACGCTCGATGAGCTTGCCGGCGCTTTGGGGGTTTCGGAGTCCACGATCCGGCGGGATTTGGAACATCTGGAAAAGCAGGGTGATGCCAAACGGATTCACGGCGGGGCTTTTTACACGGGAAGTTCGCCCAAACTGCCCCATTTTGAGACCCGGCAGCCGATGCGGTGGGAGCAGAAGCGGGCGATTGCGAAAAAGGCGGTCGAGTTGATTTCGGCGGGGGATTCTGTCCTTCTTGATGGGGGAACCACCACCTACGAGGTTGCCCGGCTGTTGCTGGGCATGCCGCTCCACGTGGTGACCAATTCTCTGCCTGTGGCAAATTTACTTGCTTCTGACCCCACCAGTGACCTAGTGTTTGTTGGTGGCAATGTGTGTCCCCGATCCGGGGTGACGCAGGGCCCGCAGGCCGACGCCATGATCGCCTCGCTTCGCGTTCGCAAGGCCATTTTGAGTGTGGCGTCGGTGGACGAAGAGGGATTTTTCAACAACAACCTTTTGCTTGTGGAGACCGAGCGGGCGATGATGAAGGCGGCCGATGAGGTGATCATCGTTGCCGACAGCTCCAAGTTCGGTTATCGCAGCCTCGCTCATCTCTGCAGGCTGGAGGATGTGGATTACGTGGTGACTGACGCCGAGCTTCCCGAAGCGTGGCGGGAAAAGCTGACATCTGCCGGGGTTCGGTTGATTCTCGCGTCGGTTGCCGAATCGGCGGAAGCGCCGATGTTGCGCCCGGTTTTGGATGCTCAGACGCAGTTTTCTCCCCTTCCGACGCATAAGGTTTGA
>NZ_JACIYL010000514.1 GCF_014359955.1 Thermogutta sp.
CTGCCTGCAGCACCCAGGCTGACCCCGACTGATCGAAAAGGGACCAGAACATGGCCACAAAGACGAAAAGGGGCACCAATCGCAGCAGTGCCTGCCGCCCTTCCGGGTCGACGAGATCGGCGAGAAATTTTCGTCCTGCCGGGGGAATATGGGCAAACTTCGATCGGCCCGCGAAAAACACCGCTGTGGCCAGCGCCATGAGCAGCCCTGGCACGGCGAAGGCCACCCCGGGCCCGGAAACTCTCAAAAGCCACGGTGTCAGGAGTGACGACGTGGCCGCCCCCAGATTGATCGCCAGGTAAAACCACGCGAACACCTCGGTCATGCGGTGGGCATTTGCCCGGCAGAACTGGTCGCCCACGTGGGCGGAAACGCAGGATTTGATCCCTCCCGAACCCAGAGCAATCAGGGCCAGCCCCAGAAACAGGCCCAGCCGGGTCTCATCCCATGCCAGCGCCACATGCCCCAAGCAGTACACGAGAGACAGCGCGATGATCGTTGGGTACTTGCCCCAGAACATGTCGGCCAGGATCGCGCCGAGGATCGGAAAGAAATAGACCCCCATGTTAAAAAGGTGAAAATAAAACTTTGCCTCTGCCTCGGTCATCGGGGCGGCATGGCCGTCGGCTGCCAGAAGGTACTGCGTCATAAACACGACGAGAATCGCTCGCATGCCATAAAAGCTGAACCGCTCGGCCGCCTCGTTGCCGATGATGTAAGGGATGCCCGGAGGAAGCGCCTCGGTTTGGATCGGGGCAGTCGGGTAGTTCGGACGGGAAAAAAGCTGTTCTCGAAAGGACGCGAGACGCTTCCTGAGCATGCGTGCCCTCCGTCAACAAAGCCGCCAGCGATGATCCGGCCATCTCCGCGAGATGTTCGCCGACGCAGAATCACCCCATTATAAATGACAGTGGGTTGGCAGAGGTGACCAAGCCGGGGCCGTTGAGCACTCTCATGGGCAGAAAAGGCGAGCAATCCGCGAATGACAGGGAAAATCCGCGGGTGGTGGAAGCGCACGAGGCCAGTGTTAATCCACCCACGACGTGCTCTCAAGCCTACCGCCGACGGCCAATACCGCCACCGACAGGGGTGGTTTTACTTTTCACGGATATGTTCGCCTGGTAGACTAAAATATCAAGTGTCGTCCGTGGGAAAGGTTGGTGTTACAACCGGCGGGAGTCGTCGGGGACCTGCCAGCCGGGATCGCCCGGTTGGGGAAAACGCTGTACAATAAGGCAGGTTCTCCGGGCCATCCTCCGGGCCCAGGCAGATTGGATTGCCGGCTGAGCCAGGGAAAACTAGCCGAAGGCAGCCACCGGACGGTTAACCGAGTCCCCGTAGCTCAATCGGATAGAGCGTCGGCCTCCGGAGCCGAAGGTTACAGGTTCGAGTCCTGTCGGGGACGCTTTTGACGCAAACTGCCGCAACCGATTGCGCCGCAAGCCGAAGCGCTTGCGGCGTTTGCATTTACGTGCCCGAAGCTTTGACCCACTTGGCACTTGCGTCGGTCCTGGAAGCCGACTCTCCGGTATTGTGGCTGCCGGTTTTCGGTGCAAATCGATGCAAATCGTCACATTTTGCGGCGAGTTTGATGGCACCATAGTGGGTACCTTTTGGATGTGGACGTGCCTTTGCCAGCACCCTAATTCGGGTGGCTTTCCATGGTTTGCACCCGACCGCCGCCAACACTGCATCGGTGGGCCCGGTGCTTGACCGTCGAATCTTCAACTGGTAGCCTAACCGGCGCTACTCGGCTCATGGCCTGAGGGTGTTTTCCGTGAGCATTCCGCTGGAACATCGTGCTTCGTTCCGGTTGTTCTCCGATCAACCGTCGGCGAGGCTCGACGATCGCGGGATCGAAACGCTGCGGGTGCGCCACTACAGCCGGCGTATCGAAGAAGCCGACGTGCATTGGACTTGCCGGAGGCACCCGTTCTCAGTGGTTACAGCCGAACTCCTCCCGAGTTTCGATGTTCCCGCCGAGATATGCCTCGACAACTTGTCTCGCTGAGCCGGTCGGCTGAATGACAATCGGTCGAACGCCCACTGCTTCCAACTCCTGGGCCGCTTTCCGACCTATCCCCCCGCACAAAACAATTTGGCAGTCACGCAGTGCATCCACAATTTGGGCGTGGTTGTGAGGCTGATCACCATGTCGCGTCCCTCTGCACTGACATCCGCCCTGGCCGTGAGGGTTATTTCGCAATTCCTGGGCAGTGATCGTTCCGTTCTCGACAGTAAAAACCACAAAACAGCCGCTTCGGCCAAAATGGGAGGAAACATCCGTTCCATTTGAAGACGCAACGGCGATCTTCATCTTTCACTCCTTATTCCCTTCCTCAACGTTGACCTTTTCTTCCTCAACGTTGACGTTTTCTTTCTCGACATTGACAGCGGTTTGAGGAAGATTGGCAGTTCCCGCCTGCCCGGAAATCCGCCTGCCGCGTAAACATCGTCCTCGACCCCGTTTGCCGAAACCACCCCGATCTTCGGGATGTCGGTGGATGTCGGCACTTCCGCACTGCGGACAACCCTGGGGTCTACCGGTGCCGAAGGGAACTTCCCATTCTTTCTTGCACTGCGAGCATACAAACCTTCTCATGGTCATGACCTCCACAATTCCACCTTCGATACGCAGGGCCTTCCCTTCGACCAGAGCCTGCGCCACCTTCTTCCGTGCGGACTCGACAATGCGAGCAAAAGTCTGCCGGGAAACATTCATTCGCTCGGCCGCCTCTTCCTGGTAAAGGCCCTCCAAGTCAGCCAACCGCAAAGCCTCCAGTTCGTCCAGCGTTAACGTGACCTCTTCAGCCGTTCCACACGGCGCGCCCACGGGCACAAACAAGTTGCATGGTGGTGCGGCAGCAATCCTCCGGCGACAGAATGGTCGGGGCATCATCTCACCTCCACATTCATTATGAGCATATGCTCACAACTACGTCAAGCCCTTGCGGCCCTGAGCTATCCTTGTTCTTTAGACACTCTCTGACAAGTGACCAGGCCAACTGAAAATCCGCCGTTCGCCGGTTCGAATCCGGCCGGTGTGTCTCCACCGTAAAGAGCGAAAATCCCCGTGATTTCCCGCGTATGTGATGGATTCCGCGGGGTTTTTAATTGCGCCACAATGTTCCGGCAGAAACACCGTACATGTCGGTTAGAAGGGAAAACAGCCTAGAGAACCTGGAGTGGACCTGACAAGCAGGTCCCTCCGAAGGCAAACGTCATTTGGAGGGG
>NZ_JACIYL010000515.1 GCF_014359955.1 Thermogutta sp.
GACATGTGGGCACACGTGGATACAATTGTGAGACTTTGATGTCCAAAATTTGGTGCCTGTATTGCGCACCAACTTGTTTCCTAAACGCAATAACGTACACAGGAACGAGTAACCTTCGGAAATTACTTTGTAGCATAGCACATTAGCGGCATGCCAGTGCGCATTCTCCTTAAAGACGCTATTACCCGACCAATGAACATTTTTAGAAGGGCCGCGAGAACTCTCAGGTCCACCTTGAGCGACATTCTGACTACGTATCGCTGGAAACGGATACTGTCGCGGCTTAACCTTCAATTGTTGTCCACGTTGAAGCCACGTAAGGTTTTTACAGTCACTAATGGAAAGTCGTTGTTTGTACTGAAGTTGACGACCCAACAGGGACTTTTCTTCCTCCGCGATTGGCTCCCACACGTACAGGCGCATTTTGAGAACCAGCTCGTGTTTCCCGAATTGGTCGCTTGTGGGGAATTCTCGCGGGAGAAGAACTGGGCACTTACCACCTGGATTGACGGGGATAGTCTGGCCTCTATTTTCGACGACCGTGATCCCGACTCTTCAACTTGGGGTGGGCGCGGGGTCACCCAACATCACCTTGACATATTCTTTAGGGCCTTGACGGCTCTCTCTACCCTATCGCTCGGGCCAAATACACTCCGGGAACCGATCGTAACCGACTACGTTTTGTCGGGGCCCAGGCTGCAGCAGCGCATTTACTCCTACGTTCATCGATTAAGCTCCAGAGGTTTGCTACACTTAGACCAACTTCACTTGATTCTGCATTGGTGTGAGCCCTTGCTCGTCGAACCGAGCGATAAGCAATTGTTATTTACGAATGGCGATTTCCAATTCCGCAATTTAGTCGTACTTAACGACGACAGAGTTGGAATAATTGATTGGGATACAGCGCGGTTCTCGCACTTCGAGATTGAACACTGCATAACCTATCAAACCATACTTCTCTGGGCTAATCTTGCCGCACAAACCGCCCTTATCCATCGTTCGCGTAATCTATTCGATTGGGATGACAGAATCATGCATGCCTATTGTGTTTTCAACGTCTTGGGACGAATGGTCTCGTATTCACGAAATCCCCAGCTATGTCACCATTTTGGCACGTTACTAGCCAACTTACTGCGGGGAGTGTCCTGGGAAGAAACTATCGGAGCCCACATTTGATAGGCACCGGATAACCCTTGAACGACGCGAGGTGCGCTATGGAACGGTTAAACGATGATATCCTACACCTTCCATGGTACTACGAGGTGGAGGTAGCAGGGACAAAACCGGTCACGGTCAGCCCTATTTCAGGTGAGCGCCACAGGGCACGCATCGCACTTGTGCTAAGCGTCCTGAAGGCAGTTGCTGGTGGCACGTTAACGCAAAAACGTGTTTTAGACCTCGGATGCAATGCCGGACTATGCGGGCTTGAATGTCTTTCAGCGGGGGTATCTTCTTATACAGGGGTAGATGCGTCACACCGGGCGATAGCACAAGCAATATATCTATTCGAAGACCGGAATATCGCTAAGGAACGTTATCATTTCGTAACTAGCGATATATTCGAATTCATGCACAAAGCTTGTGGAGAGCAGTGGGATGTTGTTTTAGCTCTTGGGATTGTGCACCACTTACCATGGTATCGTTTCTTTGAGTTTTTCGAGGGAGTAAATACGCTGTGCGCGGATATTCTGATACTGGACCTTGTATTAGCTACGACGTCGGTCGCGCCAGCGTTCCAATTGTTTACCCGCGACACCCCCCATTCACAGAACCCAGATGGCAAAATAGTCATCCACCCAACAAAGGGAGCGCTGGCCAGTTTGATGGGCAGGCTGGGGTTCGATGCAGTAATTATCAAGCCATGTTTTCCAAAAACTAGCGCATTTGCTGACTATCATCGTGGCAATAGGCGATTTGTAGTGGGATGCAAAAAAACGCGATTAGATGCCCTGGCCTCGTTGCAGGATGATCTGGGTGACATGCGGTTGGATGGAATACCGTTCAAGGCTTTAGTATCGGCGTGCTTTCGAAAGGTTGTGAAACGCATTTGGCATGGATAGGGAATCGAAACAAGGCTTTGGTGGCAAGAGCATGGCATCAAGCGTTGGGCGATATGGCCGTGCAAGTGCGATGCTGGTTATTCCATAGCCGCCGCGATCGCGCGGAATTAACATTTTCGAATGTGTAATGGCATGCGTTGCCTTTTTTGTGAACGCCAAAGTGTTTTCTTTGTGACAAAACACTTTCGGAATGCCATCGGTAGTACGTGCCGTCATAGACGCTACTACGTGATCAATTCCTGACGTGGCGGCGTTAGCCCCATTCAGGTAGACACTAGATAAAATGCAAGGGTACTTCAAGTGTCAGCGTCAAATTAATGCAGTTTCACCTTATTTGGCCGTATTTCTCCAACCCACCGCGAAGCCATCCGGCTCGCCGACCAGCGGGCTGATGGTGGTTGAGGCCCTGCAGGAATTGGGTGCGCAGGTGCACGTCATCTTTGCCCAGGATGGCTCCATGCGATCGGACTACGAAGCCCGCGGATGCACGACCGAAATCCTCCCCCACGGTCAGTGGCTGGCCGGGGGGCCCCGGCACCGGCGTCTGCGCCGTTGGGTCAGGGACTGGCAGGCCGCCCGGCAAATCGCTCGACGCATCCGGGAGCTTCGCCCAAGTTTGGTGTACGTGAACACGCTGACCGGCCTTTCCGGAGCATTAGCTGCCAAATGGTGCCATGTGCCCTGTATCTGGCATATCCGTGAACTGTTCGACGATGTCGGCGGCGAGATGCACGACCCCTGGCCGGGCGGCCGGAAAGCCGTGCGGCGGTGCCTCGAATCCCTGGCCGACCGGGTTGTGGTCATCTCCCGGGCTGTGTGGGAGAACGTGCTCGGATCGAGCTGTGCGGGCAAGACGGTACTTATTCCCAATGCGGTGGAAGACCGGTTCTTCGAACTTACCCTGACTCGCGAGGAAGCCCGCCGCCAACTCGGCTTACCGATCGAGCGGCCTATCGTCGGCGTGCCGGGAACCTTGCGACCCGTCAAGGGCCACGAATTCTTTCTGGAAGCATTACCGGGAGTGGTCGCGTCCGTGCCCTCGGTCCTGGCGGCGATCACTGGGGACGGGGATCCCGTTTACCGCCAAAAGCTGCTGGACCTGGTGGCAGCCAATCATTTGAATGGACACGTCGTATTTCTCGGCACTGTGTCCGACATGGCCGTGTTTT
>NZ_JACIYL010000516.1 GCF_014359955.1 Thermogutta sp.
GAGAATGAGGCCAAGGCCCAGCCACCGAAAGCCGGTCACCCAACCGGCCAGAGGACTGTAGGGAACCTCCTGGCCCGCGCTGGCATCTGTGCCCGTGGCTGCCTTTCGCGAAAGTTCCCCCCAGGAGGGCACGGTCACAGAACGGCCACATTCGCAGACGAGGGTGGTTCCCGACTGACCCGCAGTCACGGGGATCTTCCGACCGCACTCGCAAGAGATTTCGTATTGCCTGTTCATGGCCCTATATTTTCTAGGGGAAAACTGTCATAATTTCAAAAAGGATGCGTGGGATACTGTATACTTGTCGTCAGGCCTTTCACCGAGCGATCAGGCCTACCTCGTGCGGCCGGGAGGGTCAATGCAAAATTTCGTCTTTTATCGAGTATAAATTGTTGACGTCGCCCGGTACACATTATAGCTTGTATCGAGCCTGGGCGGTGAACGAAAGCGGGATGGCATCCGAGCACTGACACCTTTCCTTTTGTGTTGTGGTAGGGAAGCGAGAAGAATGACCACGGTAGTGCCGACCTTCAAGGCACATGCACGCGGGGCGCAGCGTCTGTGGGAGGAGTTGTAAAAATGGACAATCTACTCGGTGACAATCTGCGGCGCCTCATGTCTCAACTCGGACTCACCATCAATGAGGTGGCGGAACGCACCAAATTGGACAAACGGACAATTCGGGGAATCCTGGAAGGCAGCAAACGGCCCCATCCCCGAACGATCGGCCAACTGGCCCAGGGACTGGGGGTCCCCGTCGATGAGCTCTTTATCGATCCGACACGCCTGCTTTATCGCCGGTTCGATCGTCAGACAAACCCCATCGTGGAGCGCGTCATCCAGACCCATCCCGAACTCTTTCAGGACTGGACGACCGCAGAATTTGAAGAGCTCTACAGCCGGTTCGGCACGGGAGGAGCGCTCACCGAGGAAGGGGTCATCGCCGTAGCCAAGAAAACCAACCGACGACGCGACCTCGAGCGGAAGCTGGCCATCCTCCTGGAAACCAATCAGGCCGAAGTCATCGAGGGCATTATCAACTTGCTGTACGAAAAAGTGCGAGCCCATCCCCCGTCCACTGCGGGATCATCACCCAACCAACGCACCTAAGCGGATTCCTTTGGTGTGTTGGCCGAGTTCTCGCGGGCCTTCGCACGCCACACAGCTGGGGGGAATCCCAACCACGTGTTCGCCGCTTGACTGTCGTGCCTAACGGCAACTCAACACGTCTCGGTCTCCGGCCCCTGAGCAACGGCCACCGGTTGCCCACCATTTCCAGCGCACAGTTCGCGAAGTTTCTCGATCCCTACTCTGTGGCAGAAGTCCCCGAGTGTTTCCCCATTCTGCCGCTGCTGAGCAAATAACTCCAACACCGGTTTGAGGGTGGGGATAATTTCGGCAAACGGAACAGTGTCGAGGTACAGCTCCCCAAGACGGTCCCCCAGCAGTCGCCCACCCAAGTAGATCGCATATTTGTTGACCGTTCGCCCAACCAAGCCAATATCCGCGTTGTAGGGCCGGGCGCATCCATTAGGGCAGCCAGTCATGCGAACGGTGAACCGCTCCTTATCCAGACCGAGCCGTGCCAGCTCGACCTCCAGTTGGTCGATGAGCCCTGGTAAAACGCGCTCGCTCTCCGTGACCGCCAGCGGGCAGGTCGGAAGGGCGACACACGCCATCGACCAGCGTCTGACCTGCGAGATTTCTTCGCTCAAGGGCACCCCGTGTTCTCGGAGGATTCCCTCCAATTCCGGCCGGGTGCTTTCCGGCAGGTCGCAAAAGAGAATGCTTTGATGGGTCGTGAAACGAATTCCCGGCTGGAATCTTCGGCAGATTTCGCGGATGGCACTCTTCAACCGAAAGCCGTCGCGATCGAGAATCCGGCCGTTCTCCACATTCAATCCGTAAAACCATTTACCGTCACCCTGGTCGTGCCAGCCAATGTGGTCATCGAAACCACGCACACTCACGGGCAACGGATCTCGGATGGACCGACCGTAATACTGTTCGAGGGTCTGACGAAACCACTCGACGCCGCGGTCGGCAATCAAATACTTGAGGCGTGCCCGCTTCCGGTCACCTCGCTCGCCAAAATCCCGGAAGATCTTCACCACCGCTTCGGCGATGGGGATGACCTCTTCCTTACTGATGAAGCCCACGGGTTTGGCCAGAGCCGGAAAGGTGTTTTTGTTGCTGGGCGTCACACCCAGGGATCCCCCCGCCAGCACGTTGAAGCCGGCAATTCGGCCGTCCTCCACGATAGCAACAAACCCGAGGTCGTTCGCGTACACGTCAACACAGTTGTCATCCAGCAGACCGAAGGCAATTTTGAATTTGCGGGGAAGATAGGTTTTGCCGTAGATTGGCTCCACTTCCTCGGGGTCGGCCTGACCCCCAACAAGTTCCTTCTCCTGTGTTTCGGGGTCGGTCAACCAAATCTGGTGGTAGGCTGGCGTGCGGGGTAGGAGATGGCGGGTCACAGCGCGGGCCAGCTCCTGCAGTTCCTCACGAACCCCGTCGTGGCGTAACGGGGCGGGGCAGCAGATGACGTTGCGGACCACGTCCCCGCAGGCGCCCAGCGTGGTCATCTGAACTTCATTGACCCGCCGGATGGCCTCACGCAAATTCCGCTTCAAAACCCCGTGCAGTTGCAGGTCCTGGCGGTCCGTGATTCGCGCCGTGGTGTTGCCCAGTTCGTCGCACAGATCGAGTTGCGCGAGCATCTGTTGCCAGGTGAGCACCCCGCCCGGCACTTTCACGCGCACCATCATGATGTACGTTTTGCCCTCCCGCCGTTTGTCGCGGTCGTCCTGCTGATAGGTCCCATGGTGCTTGAGCACCTGGAGCGCTTTCTCGCTGAAGGCGGGCTGATCGTTGGCAACCTCCTCGGCCAGCATGTGGTAGAGAAACTGGCTGGCCTCCTTGATTTCCTCGACACCACTTCGTTTGCGTTCGGGCTTTTGATGGGCGGATTCACTCATATCCGGTCGATCCTTACTTGACTTCTTCCTGATCTGATCTAACGCGGACTTCCCCGAGTTTGGCTCTCAGCTTTAATCTTCACTAATATGAGCAACTTACTGCATCATTATATAACCAGGTCAAGGACCCGGGCAACCCCAAAAGTCGCCGCCGCAGCATCGGCAAAGTTTACTCGCATTATCAAGCATTATCGAGCTGGACAGCTGCCGACCATACCACACGGGAGTCCGAGAACGCATGCC
>NZ_JACIYL010000517.1 GCF_014359955.1 Thermogutta sp.
CATAGCCTTCCATACCATTTCGGGTTCTGTTGGATATTTGCGAAACCCGATGATGCGTCCTTCTTCATCGACGATAGTTAACGCTGAGCCGTGCACTTTGATTCTCGGATTCGCTTCCGCGTGCGCAAACTGTAGTTGGAGGCGATTCGATTCCGAGATATCGTCTGCATCCATCATCGCGATATACTGACCTTGACTCAACTGAATAGCGAGGTTCTTTTGGGCGCAAAATCCCGTTCGCTGCTCATTATGAATATAGCGTATTCTTTTGTCCGAGAGTAAATCGGAAATAATTTCCCGGCCATCGACCTCTGAAGGGTCTTCGACGATGATCAGCTCGAAATCTTCAAACGTTTGATTGAGGATACTCTGCACCGCCTCCCGAAAATAAACCGGATGCGGCCGGTAAACACACATGTTGACGGAAATGAGCGGGGAAAGGGGCATGGCAAAGTGCTCACGTTCTTGCGCGCGGTCCCTCGACTGCTTCGCTGATGGCTATTTCTCTCGCCAACTGCGTCACCATATTCTCCAACCGGCGGTAGCGATTGTAGAACACCCGGAGGAAAAACAGAAGGCCAAGGGTCACAAGGTACAGGACAAAATCACTTCCCCGGGTGATGCCGAACGTTCTGGCTGCCAGCGATGTGATCGGCGGATACGCGATGGCCACCGCGCCGGCCGTCCAGACGACAAACCAGAACAGGCCCGCCAGCCAGCTCGTCTGCCCACGGCGGAGTCGCCACAGATTGTTGAGAGCAGCGATGGTGCAAAGCGGTACAAAAACAATCTGGAACAGGTTCATCGCATAACCCTTTCGGCGATAATCTTGACGCCCATCCGAAATGCCGCCGACGTTTTCTGCCCTTTGGCCAGGGACGCCTCGCTATAACGAATGGTCACCGGCACTTCGATGAATCGGAGACCGGAGCGGGCAATTTGGTCAAGGATTTCGCTCGCATGCTCCATACGGTTCATCGTGATGTGGATGCGTTCAGCCCCGCGCCGCGTCATGAGGCGGATTCCGTTGTGTGTGTCCGTGACGCGAATCCCTGACATGAGCCGGGTATACCAAACGGCCGCCTTGAGCATGAGCTTGCGCGAAATTGGGATGCCCGCGGCCCGGCCTAGGAAACGGGACCCGAGAACATAATCGACACCGGCTTGGTGAAGCTGCTCGAGCATTTTCGCCAGATCACCGGGATCGTGCTGGCCGTCAGCGTCAAACGTAGCCACATATTCGGCCCCCTGCCGAAGGGCGAAGGTGATTCCCGTCTGGATAGCGGCTCCCTGGCCCAAATTCACCGGATGTCGCAGGACCCAAACCGGATACTGGAGCGCCACTTCGGCGGTGTTGTCGGCCGAGCCGTCGTCCACAACGACCACCGACCGGGCCACCTGGAGCAGACTTTCCAGGGTTCGGCCAATCCGCGGAGCCTCGTTGAAAGCGGGAACGACAACAAAACAGGACTGTGGTAGATTAGTGTCGCTTGAAGTGGCCATAGAACCGACTGGTGTTGGAAGTTGTGACGATCACGAAAAACTGAAAAAGGACCATCGCACCTTTTATTTTTGGTAAACGCAAGAGGCTATCCCAGATCCACTTACTGTTGTCGTGGTTCGTGCCGAAGATCGAAACCCGCGTTATTTTTCCATTTAGCGCTGCAATAACTCGTTTTCGGCGCTGGCCTGCGGTCTGCGTCATAGCCCTGGGATCACACATTACTCGTAGGGTGACCTTATCAGTGGAGCCCAGCTTCACCAAACTTCTCCGAAAAATGAACCTATGAGCTTGTTGGAGAGGACGGCCCTGGAGCCTCGCCTTGATTACGCATTATCATTGCTCCATTACGGGCCTGTCGTATGCGTTCTTCGAATTGCGTCCAAACGAGAAGCTTCCAAACGGCATAGAAAGTCCGAAATATTGACAGGGTTGACCATTGAGACGGTGTGCAGCGAAGACTAGTTGGAAGCCCCGGTGCGAAGCGCTCGATAGCATCTATAGAAACTAAATCCCGAAGGCCAGCGAACAAGCTTTTCAACCATATCCATCGAATTCTAAACGTAAAACCAACTTTGCGCCGATCAGTAAAATTTGGACCGAATTCAGATAATGCCGCCTTCAATACTGCCTTAGTTCGGCCATCCCGTAAAAGCACGTGGGGCGGAAAGCTTCTCGCGGCTGCCATCACATCCCAATCAAGTAAAGGACATCTTGCCTCTACCCCTTGCTCCGCAGAGGCGCGATCTAATTTACGAAACATGTGCCCGAGCAGAGATGCTTCCGACCAGTTCCTTCCCCAGGCACTCATCCAGCCCGGAATGGGCGGACCGACCAAGGCATCGCGGAAGGATGTGTCGGCGCGGTTTCCGATCCACTGGTCCGCGCTGCCATATCCTAGGAATACCTCGTCGCCACCGTCTCCAGTCAGAACGATTTTGCCGATTTGACGTACTTCGCGCATCATTAAAGCGAGCGGAAAGAATGAAATTGGTGCAAAAGGCTCATCTTGCAGACTCAGTGCCCACAGAACCTCCTCGGCCATTTGACCGAGACGCGGTCGCACGGAGCGCAGCGGCAATCCCAGGGAATCTGCCGCAATACTCGCAAAGGGACGATCAGGGACAAGAAGTCGATTCCCATGAAGAGTGATACATTCCGCATGTTCCAGACCGGCAAGAGCCTTGGCCACAACTGTAGAGTCGATCCCACCAGACAACAAACACACCGGGCATGGATTATTGGTGAGCCTTCGTAGGGTTGCTTGTCGAATCAATTCGCTTGAAAGGTCTACTGCCTCCTGAAATGTTTTGACAGATACTGGCTTAAAGCTTGGCTTGTGTACGGTCCGCGATAATAGTTTGCCGTTGAAATCAAACTCTAACACCTCGCCTGGAAGGATGTTCTCTACGTCTCGGAAGACGGTACGTCTTGGGTCAATATATCCGAAATTCCAAAAGTCGTTAACTGCGTCTTCATTAATTTCTAGCGGCTTGTCGGTTATCGAAGCTATCGCCGTGACCTTGGAGCCAAAAACTACCTCTTTTTCGCCAAAATAGAGGCTCAACGGTTTTTTCCCCACCGGGTCCTGGATCAAAAACAATTTTCGCGACCGAACGTCTACAATGGAACAAGCAAAACTGCCACGTACTACTTGCAAAGCATCTGTCCCCATTTGGTGCCATAACACCAATAGAACCTCTGCGTCTGAATCGG
>NZ_JACIYL010000518.1 GCF_014359955.1 Thermogutta sp.
CAGCCAAAGCACGGCCGTCGAGAATACCCCGTAGTTTGTCTCGACCAGGAAACCTCCTGAGACATCCCCACTTTTCCGCTGCGAAGAGGAACGCGAACGTTCACACGGGCTTTTGTGGGAGCAGAAGTTAGCCCGGAGGAAACGGCTTGTTGAGTTCACATTCCAACGTCTCAACGATCCACTTCGTCGGCCATGCCGCAACTGCTGGGTTCAGTTGCTGAGTCAACGGCAGGGGCCATTCATGAATTGCCCCTACCACTCCTTCAATTCCTCCATAAAGTGGGGATGGTTCAGAGAAGCCGTGGGTTGACACGTGACTGACGGTGAGAGGCTGCCCACGGCGAAGCGTTCCACTTGCGCCCTGTCAACGAACTCCCGCGGTTCGCGCGAGGAAATGCTCCTCGACGTACTGCATGATGAGCCGGGCACCGTCGGGGAGGGAAAACTGTCGGTCCACATTGCCCTCCACAAAGGCCACTTTGTTCATCCCGTAAACGTCGGAAGTGGCCTCATCCTGGCCTAGCACATATCCGCCCGCTCTCCGGATGGCACGACAGCCGTTGGCACCATCCCGACCCATTCCCGTCATAATCACCCCCAGCACCCGCTTGCGGTAGACTTCCGCCACGCTGTTCATCATGACGTCCACCGATGGTTTATGTCCGCTGACGGGCTCACCGTCGAAGACGCGAATCCGCACGGCAGGCGGGCGTCCGGACACAGCCATGTGATACCCCCCCGGCGCGATATAGGCATGGTTCGGTCGGACCACCTCGCCGGACTCCGCCTCTTTGACCGTCAGTGCACTGACGGAATTGAGCCGCCAGGCGAAAGGCTTGGTGAACTGCGGCGGCATGTGCTGCACCACAAGAATGGGAGGCATGGGCGGCCTGAGCTCTCGAAACAGGGCCGTCAACGCCGGCGGTCCACCCGTCGAAATCCCAATGGCCACACACGCATCGCGGAGTTGCGGGCAGTCGCTATCGTCTTTGGCGGCAGGAAGTTTTGCGGCTGACGGCACAATGGCCGTCGCTTGCAACCGTTGTCGGCGGAGCCTGATGATTCTGGCGACGTCACAGGCGGCAGCAAACCGCACCTTGCGAACCAGTTCGATTCCGAAAGACTTCCCAGCCGCAGAAGCACTGCTCGGTTTGGTGACGTAATCGACAGCCCCCCGTTCCAGTGCGTCCAAAGTGATGGCGGCCCCCGCCTGCGTCAACGAGCTGACCATGATCACCGCGACCGGACGCCTGGAGACAAGGGCATCCAGCACACTCAAACCATCCATGCCGGGCATCTGAATGTCCAGCGTGATGACGTCCGGCTGAAGTTCCTCCGCCGACCGCAGCCCACTGCGCCCGTCGGGTGCTGTTCCCACCACCTCGATATCAGGCGCAGATGAGAGCACATCGCTGATCAACTGTCGCATGACCAGCGAGTCATCCACCACGAGAACTCTGATACGACGTTTATTCAGCATTGCTCCGTATCCTGCTGTCGTTTGTCCCGTCGCCGGCAATCTGTCCGATCGTGTCACGAGTCCTAATTGGGCCGCGGTCCCGCTCACGCGGTACCAGGCCACCGTCAAAAATATGGCATTTTCCACGGCGGAGCGCAGGCAGGATTGATCGGCAAAGGTGTTAAACGCGTTACAAGCAGAACGGCAAAAGTTACTGGCAACGCCGATTATGCCAGTCGGAATAGTTTTCGGAGTGCGTCGAGAAGCTCGTGCGGGGAACTGGCGTGCGAATGCTCGTGAATGGAGGCCAAAGGCGGGTGCAACAACTTGGCCACAAGTCGGTCGAAACTTTTTTCGATATCGGCCTTCAATTGAGGATCAAGGTTGGGATACTTTTGCCAAAGGCGACGCAATTCCTCTTCTTTCACGGCATCCCATTCTGCCCGCAACTGCTGAATGACCGGCGTGGCCGCCCGCCGATACAGCGTGCTCAGCAGTGCGGAAACCTCTTGATCGATGATAGCGTAAGCGTGCGGAATCTCGCGGTCCCGGGCTTCCCGATTTCTCTGACACACCTCCTGCAGGTCATCCAGACAGTAAAGATAGACGCCCGGAATATCGCCCACACTCGGTTCAAAATCTCGTGGCAGAGCCAGATCTAAGACAAACAGGGGGCGTTCCGGCCGGGTGGCAATCACGGGAGCCAGAGACTCCCGTTTCACGATAGGTTGCGAAGACCCCGTAGTACTGACGACCACATCCGCCTCCCGCAGCGTGTTCCATAATTCATCCCAGGGACGGGCCTCCCCTTCCCATCGAGCGGCCAGTTCCTGCGCCCGTTCGAAATGTCGGTTGATGACGATGATTCGCCGGGCCCCTTCCTCGCGCAGGTAGCGAAGGGTTTCCTCGGCCATTTCCCCCGCCCCGATCACGAGAGTCAGTTTGTCCTCGAAATGCTCAAAAATTGCCCGGGCGAATTCGGCCACCGCGATGCTGGGAATACTCACGCGACGCTGCTGGATGGAAGTTTCCGAGGCCACCCGCCGTGCCGCCTTGAGGGCGTACTGAAAAGTCTGGTGGAAAATGGCCCCCACCATTTCGTGATCCACGGCCATTTGATACGCCTGCTTGACCTGGTTCAGAATTTGCGGTTCCCCAAGCACCATGCTGTCCAGGCCGGCGGCGACGCGAAAGAGATGCCGCACCGCATCTTCCAGATCGTAGCTGTAGAAATACCGCTCCCATTCCTCCTGCTTTTGTCCGCGGGAACCGAGAATAAAATCGATCGTTTCACCAACGGGTGGTAGAGGATACGTGTCGCTGGCCAGATAAAGCTCCACGCGATTGCACGTGGACAGCAACACGGCTTCGGTGGGCCCCATTTGCTCTCGCCATGCCCGCAAAACAGCGGGCACCTCCTGGAGTCCGAAAGCCAGTTTCTCCCGGATCTCCAGGGGTGTCGTGCGATGACTGCATCCAACGACCCGAATATGCATGATGATCTCAAAAGCTGACGAATTTGATCTCAGAGTAAACGTTTATTCAGGTGATTGTCCTTCGCCGTCGCTGGTCTGATGCGGTTGTTCCTTTCCTCGTACGGCGGCATGCTTTGGACCACCTGGGATTGCCTGCAGCGCGGTCCCCCGGGGACGTCCGTGCTGCGTCATCCCCATAGCGGTCAGGATGAGCACCACCAGCATGAAGAGGAAGCTCACGACGGTCAAAAACACCACCCGACGTCCCTCGCGCAGCG
>NZ_JACIYL010000519.1 GCF_014359955.1 Thermogutta sp.
CGAACATTCGATCGCGTGCTCGCACTGCGAAGTCAAAGTTAGACGGACATGAACGGGCGTGCAAAGTCTCCGCCCGAGTGGAATTTGCTCGGGCGGCTCGCGTTCGCATACTGCGAAGCGCAAGTGCTTGCGTGAGACAGACAACTGGCGCACCATCGAACGCGTCCTGCGACAATCTTCCATAGCGTGGATTCCTTGTAGGTCGGTTTCCTTCCCTGGATTCTGCACGCAATACAAGGTTTAATGGACGCGGTCCGATGGAGTCATCCGAGCATTCTTGGAGTAGATCCCATGAGGCTGCAATCGCTTCTCTCACGGATTTCCGTTGTTTTCGGCCACTGCGCAGCCGTGACGATTCTCCTTTTTGTGGTGTTTTCGGCAAAGGCACAGGATACCTCACAGCCTCCCTCACAGAGGACCGATGCTGTCTATCGGGCGCTTGCGGCATTCAACAAAGGATGTGCTCTTCTCGAACAATATGAATACTCAGCGGCGAGCAAGCAATTCGAGGCCGTATTGAAGGAGTTTCCTGACTGGACGGCTGCAAAATTCAACCTCGGTCTCGCCTATCTGAATATGATGGAAGACGCCGGCGGAAAAGAGGTCATCAACCAGGCCGAGAAATTATTTCAGGAAGTCATCAAGGAAAATCCCCATTTGATCCATGCCTGGTATTGTCTGGGGCTTTATTACGAACACGTCGGACAAAAAGAAAAAGCACTCGAAGCCTTTCAAAGAGCATACAAACTGGATCCTGATGATCCTCATATCTGCCTTAAACTGGCAGAAGCTTATCTCTCAACGCAGCAGAACGAAAAAGGGATAGAACTCCTCGAACGTGCGGTTAACCTCGATCCGGGGTTTGTTTCTGCCATTTATCGGCTGGCGCTCCAGTATCAGCGTCTGGGAAAACGCGATGCGGCTATGAAATTATTCGAAAGGTTTCGCGCACTGAATCAAGCGGAACTTGCCGGCGGAAGTTTTACCGTGCGCAAAATCTATGGTTCTGCCGGGAAATATTACTTGGCTTTGGGACCCGACATGCTGCCAATTCCCCGTCGGACGGACGCGGAAACCCGCGTCACAATACCGGTCTTTGACCCCGAAGCACGGGAAATCGCCACAATGGGGCCTGCCTGGAAGGCGGGTCAAATATCAGTGGAAATCGGCGGGGCCGCAGTGGCGGATCTCAATAAGGATGGCGTTTTGGATCTCGTTCTAACCGGTGTCACAAATGATCATGTTACTCAGGTTTTATTCGGTGATAAAAATGAGACTTTTCAGCCCGGTGAAATGCTGGCCACCCAAAGCATATGTGCAGCCGTCGGTGACGTCGACAACGATGGTGATGTCGATATCTGGATTGGTGGTGCAGGGTTCGTTCGTTTAATGGAAAACGATGGTGCTGGCCATTTCAAACCGTTCCCGGGAACAGGTGCCTCCGCGACGGGGGATTTCACCGCCTTACACGTGCGTTTGCTGGATATCGACAGTGACGGGGATCTGGATCTCTATGCCAGCCGATTTACTTCTAATGGTGACGCGCTCGCACCTTTGCTTTTGATCAATAACCGCGACGGAACATTCGAGGAAAAGGCTGCTGCCTGGGGTTTGGGAACGCCGCAATTCTCGGCAGTTGCAACGAGCTGGCTCGATATTGATAACGATCGTGATCTCGATCTGATTCTCGCCTCCGGGAAGGGTTCACCCGTGATATGGCTCAACGATCGGGCTGGCGCATTTCGGATTGTCAAAGGTGCGGACGTCGGCCTCAACGTGCCCGGTGTGTCCGGCCTGACAACCGGCGACGTGAATGGTGATGGCAGACCAGATCTTGTCGTGCTGAGCGGTGGCCGGGTACGGCTGTTCCTCAACGAAGGCGCGTGCCACTTTCGCGAGGATGAAGGATTCTCGCGGCAGTTCGGACGCCTGGGCGGAACAATCGCACAACTTGCCGATATCGATAATGATGGAGATGCGGATCTTTTCATCGCGGATGCGTATTTGCCGAACGGTCAACGACAACCCGTTATTCTCCTGAACTCGTGGCCAAAATCGGGGTTTATCAATGCGTGTCAGGAAGATCCGCGATTTCTCTTTTGCGGCATACGCAATCAGGGGAACACCGCCGGAGTGCTCGCTGACTTCGATGGTGATGGCGGGCTGGATGTTCTCATCGCACCATTGAACACCAGCACTGTGTGGTTCAAAAACGCCGGCCCGCGCGGCAACTGGATCAGTCTCGATCTGGCGGGAACGCGATACACCGACCAGAAGTCTCGCTCCAATGAATCGGCCATCGGCGCGCGCGTCGAAGTTCGGAGCGGCCAGATTTTCCAGCAATGGGATGTGGGGCAAATTGCTGGAAGCACGTGCTGGGCCCCCCTGCGATTGCACTTTGGCCTGGGTGAACAGCAGGAAGTGGAATGGCTCCGCATCATCTGGCCGGATGCGGTTCTCCAGTCCGAGGTGTCCGTCAAAGCCAATCAGGTCGCCAGTATCGGCGAAGTCCCGCGCAAAACATCCTCCTGCCCGCATTTATTCGTATGGAATGGTGACCACTTCGAATTTGTATCTGATTTCGGTGGGAAAGGTGGACTGGGATATCTGATTCGGCCGGGAATTTACGCCCAACCATATCCCGTTGAATACGTTCCCCTGCCTCGCGTAAAGCACAATACTGGTCAGATTGTCTGTAAAATCATCGAACCGCTCGAAGAGGTCGTCTATTTCGATCAAGCTTCTCTCATTGCAGTGGATCATCCGGCGGGAACATTCGTGCTTCCCAATGAGATGATGCCAGTTTCTATGGAGATTATCCCCGAGGAAATTCTATGCTTTGACGAAGAGCTTAATCCCACTGCCGCGACAAACGACCTCGGGCAGGATGTACTCCCCATTCTAAAACATATTGATCGCCAGTGCGTAGGGCCGCTTGAGCAGGACAAACGCTTTGTGGGTTACGCGAAAGAGTACTCAATAGTGCTCCATTTCCCGGATATCATTGATCGGTGGCTGGAGTCAGGAAGACGCATTTTCTTCATCGGCTATGGTTGGGTGGAATACAGCTATTCCCAAACGAACTATGCGGCCGCACAGGCGGGAATTACCCTGAAGGCTCCAACGTTTGAAGTCCTGCGCCAGGGAAAATGGGTAGAACTTGTCAGAGAGCCGGGATATCCGGCGGGCCTTAACCACTGGATGACGCTGG
>NZ_JACIYL010000052.1 GCF_014359955.1 Thermogutta sp.
CTGGACACTTGCCAGTTTTATAGCGGCCTGCCAAAACATCTTCCAGACAGCACCGGAGTTTGACCGGATCATTCCCCACCAAGGTGCTTGTGCCTTCACTGACCGTAATGGGTCGCTCGGTGTTCGGTCGCACAGTAAGGCAGGGAATCCCCAGGGCGGTGCTCTCTTCCTGTAATCCCCCTGAGTCGGTGATGACCACTTTCGCCTGGGACGTCAACGAAAGAAACTCCAAATATCCCAGTGGCGGCAGGGCCCAAATCCTGCGAGAGCCGCTTCCCTGGCCATCCAGGAGGTGCCCCAGCCCAAACGTCTCGATCCTTTGTCGCGTGCGTGGATGAATGGGAAAGACCACGGGGAGCTCGGCCGCCACTTCCGCGAGGACTTCCAGAAGCCCTGAAAGCGCCTCGGCGTGATCCACATTGCTCGGCCGATGAAGTGTCACAACGGCGTATTCCCCGACCGGAAGTCCCAAACGCTGCGGCGTGCCTATTTCCCGGGCACGTGGCAACAGGGCCAGGAGCGTATCGATCATCACGTTGCCGACCAAGTGAATTTGCTCCTCTGAATGCCCTTCCCGACGGAGATTCTCCACGCCCGACGGTTCGGAGACGAACAGCATGTCTGCGACCGCGTCGGTGACGATGCGATTGATTTCCTCCGGCATCGAGCGGTCGAAGCTGCGGAGACCGGCCTCCACATGGGCGACCGGGATCCCCAGCTTGACGGCCGCCAGGGCCGCCGCCATGGTGGAGTTCACATCACCCACCACAATGACGCGGTCGAACTTTTTACCCTCGGGCGTGCCCGCAAGGAGCACTTCCTCCATCTTCTCCAGAATTCTTGCGGTTTGCTGGGCGTGTGTTCCCGAACCGACGTTGAGATGCACACCGGGCCGCGGCATCTCCAGGTCCTGAAAAAAGACGTCGCTCAGTTGGGGATCGTAGTGCTGACCGGTATGAATCAGAATGGGACGGATCTGTGGATACGCCCGCAGTGCCCGCAAAATGGGGGCCATCTTCATGAAATTCGGTCGCGCACCGACGACACAGGCGAAGAATTTCATCGTCACCCCGTTGGTCTCCGTAAATCCGTAGAGAGAGGGAGATTTTGGCTGCTAGAAAACCTACCTTGCGGATCGCCCCTGTTCAACATTCCTGGAATTCTCAGATGTGGCAATCAACAACCGGATTTCATTGATGGTTGCCACAAGCTCCAGCCGAAGGGGGGTGCCTGCTAGGGCCTGTTCGAACCACTCTTCCGCCAGCCGAAGTTCTAACCCGGGTTTACCCTCCGACAGGTAAAGATAGGCCAGACCGATCAAAACGGGCGTGTCCACAGGAGACAACGGCCTTCGGGCAGCTTCCAGCGCAGACGGCAAAGCACGGAGCAGGAGGGCTCTCCTATCGACCGATGGCGTTGCCGGTTTCGGACTCATATTACACAGCACGGCGTGACGCATGGATTCCAACGACGTTGCTGCTTTTGCATATCGGAAGGCACCAATGATCGCGCCGACACAAAAAATGAGCGTTATAACGCATATAACGAATTTCGTGAATAGAACGATCGATTTGCTGAAAACGCGTCCCGACGTCTTTGGATCAATCAATCCGACCACGAGTCCCGATATCATAGCGAATAGCAATGCATTCGCAGGGATGTGCAGATTCCAGTCAACAAACCCGTGAGGCAAAAATGCTACCAGGGCCCCGCCAGCGCCCGCGAGGAGGGGATTATCGACTGAGTCTCGTGTAAAAGTGCGTATACTCTCCGGTTTCCAGATCTGAGCCAGGAATATCGTCAGCACAGCAATACCCAGGAGACCGCCCTCCGCGAGAAACTCAAAATAGTCGGCATGGGCAAATGCCGTAACAACTTCGGAATCGCTATAGAACGGTGAAGCGAACCTGTAGGCACCCAAACCGATTCCGGTGACGGGTGCGCCCATGAACATCCGCCAGCACACGCCCCACTGGGAAACGCGCCACTGAGCACCACCGATAGAAGTCCAGATAAGGTCAAGCATATTCGCGGTACGTTCGGTCTCGGCAACCTGAGGAGAGAATCCTGCCCAAGCTGATAAAGCGAAAAGACAAACATAGCCAAGAAGTTCCAGACAAAAAACCAATCCAACCAGCCGTCGCCACTTTCCAGTCGTTCTTTGCCAGACCACCCAGGTACATCCGAGCAGGACGCCCACGGTGGCTGCCCGCGCGGAAGCTCCCAGGGCCAGGACGGCGATGGCAGTGGTAGCCATGAGCCCAGCCAGAATTCCCGTCCCTGCCCCCGCAAGTGACAAGGCCGTCGCCTGCCTTCTTTGTTTTAACCAAAGAAGGGAAAAGACCACTGGGATTGTCAGTTCGAGACAACCGCCAAAATGGTTACTCACCAAATAAGGGCCAAATCCGTCGCCAAGAACCCAGAAAGGCAACGAGAGTGAAACTCCGCCCACCTGGAGATTTTGCGTACGACCGAAGGCAGCCGAACGAAGTGGATCAACGAGGGGATTCTTGTAGCCAAATGGCCAGCGCATTGCCGATGCGGGGCTGATCACATCGCGACCGGTCACCCATTCTACGCAACCCCACGCCAGGACGATTACGCCAATCGAAGCAAGCACCCACCCGAGAAATGCTGCCTTCCGGTGATCGCGAACCAGCTCTACGGTTATTGCGAACACCAAAGTTGTCAGAAAAAGTTGTCGGATCGCCAATTGGGTTGCAGCCGGGGCAATCGAAAGTCGAGGGGCGAGAGGCTGGCCCAGACAATCCGACGCGAAGGTCCAAGCATGATAGGACGCGGGTGAAATGGCTTTGACGAACTCACCGGGCAGTGGGCAGGTCTGAATCAGTCCGATTCCCAACACCGCGATGGGAAGCCAAAAAAAGCGAACCTGCCTCCCGAATGTCACGAGCCCAAGAAAGCCGACTGCCGCTGCCGCCACTTGAAGAGCAGCAAGCCAGACCGGAGAAGTTGCCCCTTCCACAAGAGGTCCAACCAGCAGCGCAGCGGCCACGATCAAGACCGCCGCCCAGGCGGAAATCCTCTGGAAGACGGCCCACGCAGACCGGATGTCCAGGTAAGCGGTATCAGAGAAATGTAACGTCAACTTTTTCCTTCAAAAAACACGACGCACTCGTGGCCACGATGGACGACACTTGCCGTCCTATCACCGCCAGCGAATCCAGCAGACTCCGCAGCGTGGCTACGGATTTGCCAAACAAGGACATTGGGCGTGGTTCCCTCCAGAACCAGTTCGTGGGCCGATTCTTTTATACCAAAATGGGGGAAATATTGAGCAGTTTGCTGCGCCCAGGTGTGACCCGAAGCGGAGCCGGGCTCGATGAGCAGCCGGTCCGGCGGGAGCTCGATCGTTATCGCATCTTGAGAGACACTCCCAATACTCCGCTCGCCTGGAATGTGGAGCCGACTGGCCAAGCGTGCCTCGGATCGCCCCGTCACCCAATCCGCGATCAGCCATGGTCCCTTCTCGATACACATAATCAGGCGTCTGACCTCGGGACAACCCAAATGCCGGTACGCGTTGTGTGTGCACCAGGCATAGTGGAAGGGGCTGATGGAATCGCGGTGGAGAATCCCCGGCCAGCCACGGCGGCCCATGCGGAAGCGTGACCACACGTCGCACTGGTTCTGGCCATTGATTTCCAGCGTGTTGTGCGCGCGGGTACTTCGGCAATAAGCCCGTTCCAAAGAATCCTCGTAGTCGTGTACTCCGGCGTCCACCACCAACCGCTTGCCACTCCAGGACGCCTCAAAAGTCAGTAAATCGGCATGGGCATGGGCGGGCAAATGGTCCGGACCGACAGGGCCGACGTCAAAGATGACAAAATTTCCACCCTCGCGGTAGATCCAGTAATCGCCCACCTGGTACGACACGGCTTGCTCCGGCTGAAGGTTGGGAAAGTCCATTCTCAGCCGCGCAAACACCTGGCGAGGCGAAGGTGTTAGATCGAGTGTGCTATCGCCGAAAAGAGGGATTTGACCGTCGGGATGGAGCACCTTTCCCAGGAATTCCGCCATCTTGGCGATTACCGCATCCAGATAATCGGGAGCCTTTCCCAAGGCGGCCTGGAACGCATCTCGCATGTCGGCGAGCGCCAGCAGAACATCGACATGGTACATGGGCGAGCGTTCAAAATGCTCTCCGGAACTGAGAATCTGTTCCCGGCACTCGCGAAAAAGCAGCTTAGTGGCGGTGCGGAGCCATTCGTCGGGTTCAGACCCCGCAAAAAAAGCCCCCGCCACCGCCAGACCCCGAAGGTTTTGAATAAGATGGTTGCCCCTTACATCGAATTCCAGATTCTTCCTCAGCCACCGCGCCTGGGCAGACAGCGAGTCGAGCACCCGCTGCGCCAACGGGCCTTCAGGTGGGTACAGAGAGAAGAGTTTCACCCAGACGGGAATGCGCCTGGAAATGACGTAGGGGTGCCAGGCGTCAGGTGAATAGACGCTCGAAGGCAGGCTGTAATTTTGTATCCAACCGGCGATCCATTGCCAAATTTGCTTGGGAGTCGCGGGCAGGACATCGCCCCTGCACTTGGGCAGAAAAAACTCGTGATAGTGGAGATGAAAACGCCCAAGACGAGAAGCAATTTGTCTCTCGATGGTCTGCCAGTCCAGCTCGGAACCGGCGCGATACTCTCGATTGAGGAGCCGCAGAGTGACCCCGCGTTTATCTAGGGCCAGGCGAGGGCCTTCAGCGACGGGCTCGGCGATTCCATCAAGTGGGCCATGAACTTCTAGACCCCTTTGGGCACAAAGCCTTCGCACCTGCTTCGGCGCCCGATGACCTCTAGCCCTGGCAAGCAAACGATAGAATATCTGCCGCGGTCGGTAAAAACGAAGAGTATGATAAAGGCGAGACGCCGTAGGTTGCACAATAGTTGGGGCTTACTACTGACCAACTTCTGTGAAACAGGGAGATTCCCTGCGTGTGCGCGGAGAATCCTGGGTACCCTTTGGAATCCTGGTTGATTCGCAAATGACGTTGAGCATCTTTTCCGCCAGAGCGTCTCGAGAATAGTTTCGCCGAAGATATTCTCGTACACGCTGCGGATAGTCGGCAGGGAAGAGGTTGCCCGAGCGTAGTTTTTCAATGCACGCCAACAGCGACTCCGCGGACTCGGGTTCCATCGCCACTCCTGCCCCTGCCTCTTCGACAATGCGCAACGCTTCTCCGCGGACGCCCATGATAATCGGTTTGCCCATCGCCATCATCTCGAAAATTTTGCTAGGGATAACCGTCTCAAAGAGTTCCGTCTTGCGGAGATGGACGAGACAGGCGTCGGCACTCGCGATGACCCGGGGCATTTCCTCTTTCGGCAACCGGCCTGTGAAGACCACTCTGCCCTCCAGGCCCCGCCGCCGCGCTTCAAGCTCCAGTTCTTCTTTTCTGGCCCCCTCCCCTACCAACCAGAACACAACATCATCACGTCCACTGGCCCGCAGTTTTTCAGCGGCCTCCAGAACGACGTCCAAGCCATGGGCCATGCCGATTGTGCCCACGTAAGCACAGACGAATTTTCCGTCGCCGTTCCACTGCCGGCGAAGCTCCTCGTCGGCCGGCTGCGGGCGAAAACGTTCCAGGTCAACGCCGTTCATCACGACGGAAATCCGCTCCGGAATGTTGACCTTTTCAAGGATTTTCCTGCGATAGCCTTCACCCACTGCCACAATATGGTCGGCCGAGCGATACATAACTCTCTCGAGAAACTGTAAGAATCGTAAGATCGGTCGAAACCGGATGGCCCCGACGGTTTCAATCGACTCCGGCCAGATATCGCGGATTTCCAGCACAAACGGCCGCCGCCGCAGTCGCGAAAGGATCACCCCGGCCCAGCCGCAAAAGAACTGGGGACTGGTGGCCACGATGACATCAGGGCTTTTGATCCACAGGCCCGCCAGCACACTGGTCAGCATATATGAAAGGTAATTGATGATTCTTCTCACCGTTCCTGCGTTGGGAGCGAGGTAGGTCCACACCCGGATTACCTCGATTCCGTCTATCAATTCCCGCTGAGGTCGGAGCCTGTTTTTGTAGCCAGGAAAGAGAATGCCGGTGGGACAGTTTGGATTGCAGGTGATGACGGTAACCCGGTGTCCTGCCCGAACCCACCGCACAGCATGTTCATAGGTGCGGCTGGCCGGAGCGTTCACTTCCGGCGGGAAATAATGAGTGAGAAACAAAATGTGCATAGTCCGGCAAATATGCCCACTTGGTCGCTACCGCGTTATTCCTGCGCGTAGGCTCAAACCAAGCTTGTTCGCATAGTACTCCACAATATCGCGAATAATATCATCAAGCGAATAGCGAGGTCGGTAGCCGATGGCTTTTTCGATCTTCGTCAAATCAGGAACGCGGCGCTGCATGTCCTCGAAGTCAGCCCCGTAAGCTTCTTCAAATGGAATATAGCGAATTTGCGAGCGGCTTCCTGTAATATTGATCACCCGCTCTGCCAGTTCCCTAATAGACACTTCCTCCCGGTTGCCTACGTTGAACACCTGCCCCCTGGCTTCCGGCAATTCCATGAGCTTCACCAGTGCTCCCACGGCGTCCTTCACATGGCAAAAGCAACGTGTTTGACTGCCGTCGCCATACACCGTCAGGGGCTCGTCCTTAAGGGCCTGCTGGACAAACCGGGGAAGCACCATCCCGTATTGCCCGGACTGCCGCGGTCCCACCGTGTTAAACAGTCGCACGATCACCACGGGCATCCGCGAATGGTGCCAGTAGGCCATGGCCAAAAACTCATCGAGGGCTTTAGAGCAGGCATATCCCCAGCGGCGACGGTAGGAGGGGCCGATGACCAGGTCGTCATCTTCTGAAAATGGGACCTTGGTGGATTTGCCGTACACCTCGGAGGTCGATGTAATTAGGACCGGCTTGCGATATCGGGAACATGCCTTCATCACCACTGAGGTGCCGTGGACGATTGTTTCAATCGTGCGGACCGGCTGTTCCACGATCAATCGCACCCCGACCGCGGATGCCAGGTGGTAGACCCGATCAGCCTTGGCCACGCACTCGCGGACGATGCCTTCATCAGCGATGTCGGCACAGACAAGTTCAAACAGCGGGTGGCCTTCCAGGTGCGCGACATTTTCATGGCGTCCCGTGGAAAAATCATCGAGCACCGTCACGGAATGGCCACTGGCAATCAGGGCATCGCACAAATGAGAACCGATAAACCCCGCACCACCGGTAATGAGGATACGCATGTTATATCTCGCAATCAGTTCTTAAGGTCAGGAAATATCACCTGTTTGTTCAAACCGTCCTCTTTCAATATAGCTCGAACCAACCCCACGAGGTTAGACGCCACAACCGGGTGACGCATCCTCTGGTAGACAGGTTCCCAAATTTGGTGCACCCTGTTTTTGTCGGGCCGCTTCAACAAATAATCTCTCATAGCCTCGGCCAGAGAATGAGGATCCTCCGGGGCAACAACTCTTCCAACCTGATCATCGTTGATCACGTCGGGATAGCAGCCGACCAAGTTCGAGACCACCACCGGCAACCCCGACGCCAGCGCCTCCATAACCACTACCCCCCAGGGTTCTGTCCGGGAGGGGAGGACAAAAAGGTCTGCAGCACAGTAAAACCTTGGCAAATCTTTCGGCTGCTGAAATCCAACGAAATGAACGCGATCGTTCACACGGAGCCGAGCCGCCTGCTCTTCCAGCTTCGTCCGTTCTGGGCCATCACCGGCGATCAAAAGCTGACTGGGCACATTTTGAACCACCCGCGCGAAGGCTTCCAACAGGATGTCCACACCCTTTTTATTAATGAGCCGCCCCACGAAAAGGATCACAGGCTCGTTCCCCAAATTCATGCTCTGACGAATAACCGGGCGATTCGGGTAAAGAGCGGCAGCTTCGCGGCGAAGAGAATCCAGATCGGGGGAGTTCGGAACGAACGCACAACGATCAGCCCGTCCACCGTACGAGATGAGGTATTCCCGTGCGAGCTGCCCTGTCGGGAGAATACCGGCAGCCCCACCCACAACCCACTGGACGAGTGGCGTTTTAAGGGTCTTCCGGTAGCGCGCCCGTTTCAAGCCGTGAAAACTTTCACACATCACCAGATACGGGATCCGTTTTTTCCGCGCATACCACGCCGCGGCCAGCATGGTGAAGTGGTTGTAGCCGCCGAGAATGATGGCATCATACCGCTTCGCACGCAGTTTTTTGAGAATCGACGGGTTCCAGTACCCGTTGTGCTGCCCCAACCACGCGCGACCGGGAAGTACCTCCGCATGAAACTTGAACGGCCAGTCGATCTCCCACGGCCTGTCGTCTCCCTTGGCGTAACAGTAAAACACATCCAGCTCGACGCCGGGTTGCTCGGCAACCGTATTCCAGAAAGGATCGCGGTAGGGCGTCGGCTGGGGCGTAACAACGCAGAGATGCATATTCAGCTCTTCGGCGTAGTCTATTGGTTACTATCGAATCTACGTATTGTTGGTGTCGAGCGAGCTCGATGAGTTATTAGCTTCGCTTATTGTGTTGTCTGAGGTGCTTAACGACGGTAGCGACTCCCTGATAGTGTACTGGGGTTGTTTGTTGATATTGAGGTGTATGCGACCAAGATACTCTCCAATAATGCCCAAGGCAAGCAATTGCAGCCCACCGAGAATTAAGACCGCCACGATGAGCGACGCATATCCAGGGACGGCAATATTGCCGACAATCTTTTGGACGAAATAATAGAGGCCTAAAACCAGTCCGGCAAAAGCCACCGCAATCCCACTTGCCGATACTATCTGGAGTGGCAAAAGCGAAAAATTCGTGAAAAGATTCATCGCCAGCGTGAACAGCTTGGCGAAATTATAGCCCGATCGGCCGACTTTCCTCGGCCGATGCTCAACCTCAATTTGCGCGATCCGATCCGTGTTCCACGCAAGCAGTCCGTCGATGTATGTGTAATTCAGATCATAGGAAAGGATTGCCTCCACCACCTGCCGCCGCATGATGCGGAAGGCACTGGGAGTCACCCGGGTACGGAATACCAGCTTATAAAAACTCACCACAATCCAGGAGCCCAGGTTGCGCCATGGAGCGTGGTTGCGTTGACGCGGCACACCATAAACGACATCGGCCCCCGTTTCCTCGATGGCCCGAAGCAGCTTCGGGATTTCCTCTGGCGGATGTTGCCCATCATCGTCCATGGTGATGATGTAATCCCCCCTTGCATGGCGTAGGCCACACATAATCGCATTGTGCTGGCCGAAATTGCGCATCAGTCGGATAGCTTTTATTAGGTTCGGCCGTTCTCGGTGCACGTGATGCAGGACTGACCACGTCGCGTCGGGGCTGCCATCGTCTACCAAAATAATTTCGAAGCCAATCCCGGCCTCTGTTAGAATTCTCGTGACTCCTTCGACAACCTGCTGAACGGTGTTTACTCCACAATAGACGGGAATAACCACCGACAGATAGGGCTTCATGCCATTTTGTCCCACGAGGGTGGTTTCAGCCACACGTGCCACACCCCAGATCGAGCCACCTCTTTGTATCCGGCCGAGTGATACAAACGAAAAGCCGGCTCGTTATGCCCCTGAGTTGCAACCGTGATTGTATCACCACCAGTTGCTGCCACGTAGCTTTCCGCAGCGCGAACCAGTCGCGATCCAATTCCTTCTCCTCGAGCCTCCCGTCTGACCGCAATGAGCATGATTCTTCCGCCTGTCTCTTGCCGTCGAACCGAAACAAATCCCATAATCCGACTATCGCTCCAATAACCGAAGTTCGCGTCTGCAAGTACGCCCCGCAGGCTGTTTTCGGCCCAAAGGCGGAAAAGTCTTTCTCCCACCGTCCGAGGGATTATCGGATCGCACATAAAGCGTGAATGCGAGCCCGCAATAACCCCCAACTCGGAGACTTCCTTGACATTGCAATTGGTCGCAGCAAGTGCGATGATACCTTCAGGATTGTCAGCGAGATTCGGGCCATCAATCAGCTCTTTTGCAAGTTCCACACGTTGGCTTTTAAATATGCTAACAATACTGTTGACAATATTGCCTGGAAAGTTCGCATCAGCGGGTCCAAAGACGTAGAGAAGCGTCACGTCCATTTTTCTGGCATGCGCGATAGCCTCGGCAATCTGACTGACATCGCCTGACCAATCAACCCGTGCCACCGAAAAGCCAAAAAACTTGCTATCCCAGTCAAGCACGTTGGGTAACATGAAATGCGCCGGCCAGTGTGTGGATGACTATGTGCAGGTAGACGCCGGGGACCGACAAAATGTTCTCACGAGGTGTACAACATATTGTTGCTGTTCGCTGGAGAGTTCGTAAAACATTGGCAACCTGATGAGGCGCGCGGCTAATTCTTCCGTCAAAGGCAAGTCCTCCGACGCATATCCCCATCGGCGCCCCATGGGAGATGAATGGAGCGGTACGTAATGGAAGATGGCCAGGACGCCGTTATCGCGAAGATACCGCAACATCTTATCCCGTTCCTCGCCTGTCCGCGTGAGAATATAGAATAAATGATAATTGCTTTGACAGTCCGCCGGTATATGCGGCAGTCGGAGCAGCCCGGCCTCCGCAAGCGGACAAAGAGCCGTCCGGTAGTACTCATAAATCTCGCGTCGGCGGTTGGTGATGGAGTCGAGGCATTCGAGCTGGCCCCACAAAAAAGCGGCGAGAATCTCCGCCATCACGTAGGAAGACCCCACGTCCACCCAGGTGTATTTATTCACCTCGCCGCGGAAGAACTTCTGCCGGTTGGTCCCTTTGTCGCGGAGTATTTCCGCACGTTCGATAAACCGCTCGTCATTAATGCACAGGGCACCGCCCTCGCCACAGATATAATTTTTCGTCTCATGAAAGCTGTAGCACCCAAGATGCCCAATAGAACCCAACGCGCGACCCTTATAGAATGCATTAACGCCCTGGGCAGCATCTTCCACAACGAGCAAGTTGTGCCGCCGGGCAATATCCATGATGGTGTCCATTTCGCAGGCCACGCCCGCATAGTGGACGGGCACAATAACCCGGGTTCGCTCTGTAATGGCCGCTTCAATCTTGGTTTCGTCAATATTTAAAGTATCCGGACGAATATCCACAAACACGGGTTTTGCGCCGACTCGTACAAAGGCGCTGGCCGTGGAGACGAACGTGTACGAGGGCATGATGACCTCGTCGCCCGGTTGAAGATTGCAGAGCATCGCCGCCAGCTCCAGGGCAGCCGTTCCGGAAGGGACCATGAGGACCTTTTTGATGCCGAAGCGCTCTTCCAGAAATCGGCTGC
>NZ_JACIYL010000520.1 GCF_014359955.1 Thermogutta sp.
CCGCCCAAGGAGTCCGGGATTTTGTCTGGCAAGCTGGGACCACGATCGTCGGGCTCCTCCGACGCAAGGTGAAAGGCGACCGCAAGGTCCCCCAGACGCAACAGGCCCGGATTCTCGGATCGTAGCCACAATCGGGTCAACAGCGCCGTGAGAAACACTCGCTGGACCAAAATTCGTTCCGGGAACGGCTGATCCGTTTGCCCAACAGTTCGGTTGTCGGGCCGATAGCGAACGGGATGAAGTCTCCCCAGAGGGGTTGTTTCGGGCGATTGTTCAAGGCTTCCCAGAAGGCCAGCCGTCAGGCGTGATTGCAAGAGGCGGATGACGGCCACCGCATTCGCCTGGAGAAGGGAAGCACCTTCGGGGGCAGTGTCTTTCAGCACCGCCGCCAGCGCGAGCGGATCGCGGAGCAGGACGTGAAGCAGTTCAGCACCGAGCGGTCGGTGACAGTCGGGCCCTAACCCGCACCATACGGGTGCCGCGTCCACCAGTCGGCCAGCGTGGCGGAACAGGACGCGGCTGATTCCCACAAGCGTGGCATCAGCGACCCAGAGGCTCTTCTTCGCAGGGGACCGCGGAAAGATTTTGAACATCAGGCAGGCCCCCGAGCACAGCGCGGACGGTTGCTCCCCCGGTCAGCCGCACGGGAAGAAAAACCAGGCTCCGCCACTGCTCTCCCGGTTCACCTTTCAAACGTGGGACCGCGACGGGATGTCGAGCAACTGGCAGATGCGATCGACGAGTTGCTCGATCTCGAACGGTTTGTGGAGGAAATCGTCGGCCCCCACCGCTTTGAGCTCCTGGATGCGGTCCTCTTCCACCATGCCCGAGATGCAGATGATGCGGATATCATTCATGTTGGGATCGGATCGCACCACCTGGCAGACATCTTTCCCGTTGATGTCGGGGAGCATGATGTCGAGGACGATGAGATCGGGATGATACTCTTTGACCGCCATCCCGGCCTCGAAACCGTTGTTGACGGTGCGGACCTCGAAGCGGCCATCGCGGAGGAGCACATCCCGAATGAGTTCCACCAGCTCTTCATCGTCATCGACGATGAGGATGCGGTGTTTGGTGTTTTCCAGGGCATCCAGAGGGATGCCGTTTTCCCGCATGAAGTTGATCAGAGCATCGCGGGGAATACGACGGAAGCGGCTTCCCGGAACTCGGAATCCCTTCAACTGACCGGAATCGAAGCAGCGGATGATGGTCTGCTGACTGACCTTGCAGATCTTCGCTGCTTCTCCAGTCGTAAAGACCGTCTTGCTTGCGAGCGGTGATTGGCTGTTCCTTTTCTTCGCCACGGTTCTCGCCGGAAAGTCAACGAAACCCCAGCCCGAAGGTCGGCAGTTGGCTGCGGGTTTCTGGTCCTCCGTGTCACCACTATCCGGGAAACAGGCGGCGAGTTCGCGAGAGTTCGCAAACTCTGCACCTCCCGTAGCTGCCTACGAGCAGCAGGCTCATCCGGTCCTGCCGACTTTACCGAATTTGCCAACCGCCGCTCATTATACTTTCACCAAAATCCCTGTCAATACGAGTTTTTTTCCTTTAACTCACTTACCCAGCAGCGGTTACGTCATCCCGATTTTCTGCCGTAGCTTTGCTTCGCGCTGGACCGCCAGTTCTTCATGTTGCCTGATCGGAATTCTTATCCCACAGCATGCAGTCGCCGCAGACGATAACACCCGACTCCTTTTTTGGCAACACCATCGGCCAACGCACCCCGTGGGGACGGACAGACTGGCCCCGCCACAACCTGGAATTCCGTGGAGGAATAAGCAACGAAAACACGGTGGGGTGCAACCGCCGCTGGCCCGCAGTTGTTTCAACCGCACTACTTTCCGCCCCGTTTTTTCTTTTTTTCACCTTTTGTCGCTTTTTCCTCGGTGGTAGAGCGGCCCGACTTGGCGCTTTTAGCCCGAGCCGTCTTCGCCCTGGATTCTGCCTTTTTCCTGCGTGCCTTTTTGGTAGGCGAAGCGGCTGCTGCCGCGGCTGATTCCGCTTCCCCGGGCTGCGCTATCGCGGCTTCGGCCGGCTGCTCGGGCTGTTCGGTGGCTACCTTATGGGCCGCGGGGACCTGTCCCGAAGTGGAGGCAGCCGCCTCCGTTTTTCTTGGGCGGCCACGACGTTTGGGCTGAACGGCCGACGGGGTTTCTGCCTGAGCAACGGGAGCCGGGGGCGGCGCCGTCTCAGCAGCGGCCGTGGTCGCCGGTTGCAATTGTCCCTGTTCCCAGGCCTCCAGCCGCTCCAGGGCTTGCGGATCGATGGCCTTGAACACTTTCGCCACCACCGGCGCGTGGTGATCCGCCCAGAATTCGGCGGCAAATTCGTGGAGCAACCAAGCGAAGTCGACGCCTTTACTTTTGGGAATTGCCCGTTCCAGGCCCGCCACTGTGCCCGAGGCGACTTCCGATTCGTCCGCCAGGCCAAGGAGATTCAGCACCCGCAGGCTGGCCATATCGAGGGGAATCGTATGTCCGCCCAGAGCGTTTTGCACCACATAGGAGACCATGAAGCGGGAGACGCCGTCGATTTTTTGGAGGCGCTCGATGGCCTGCCCCAGCGTGAGTTTCCGCAAGTCTTCCATGTCGAAAGAGTAGGTCGATTCAAAGATGTGTTGAAGAGGGCACTTGATGCGCGTGGCAGCGGCTGCCGGATCGGGCAATCCTTCGCCGGCCTCGGACAGATCACGAATCGTGCATACCCGAATTTCGTTCCAGTCGAAAAACTCGGTTTTGAGGACCTGAAAGACCCGCTCGGCCACCGCATGCCGGGCGTTTTCCAGCACGGCGGCAAACATCAGGTGTTCCAGGACGGGCAACCCCGGATCGGCAGGCTTGGCCTTGTACTGCCGAGCCAAAACTTCGTGCAGACGCGTGAATTGCTGGGTGCGACTCGGTGTGGTCATTCTTCCTGAAGTCCTTGTTGAACTCGACTGTCCTCGGGCCATGGCCATCCTCACCCCTGGGAAGAGACCCTTGCCGAACGGTGCCGCCTGTCTTTCACGCCGACTGCGGATTCGACTCCGCCTCGGAACTCACGTCGCGAATCTGCCGATTATCCGCTGACGTATCGGGACGCACCGACTCCGCATCGCTCGCCGAAGCCGTTTCCGTCTGCTCCTCCACGGGCGAGTCCTCTTCCCCTGAAGGCTCTCCTTCATCTGCGGCAGCAGGTCGCGGAAGTACCTCGGCGAGAATACGGGAG
>NZ_JACIYL010000521.1 GCF_014359955.1 Thermogutta sp.
CGCAGGCGCTGGAAAAGATCTGACGCGGTGGCGTCGATCCCGGGCCAGCGGAAGAACCGGGTCGGTTCTGGTCAATGGGTTGGCATCGCAAGCACCTGCTTTCAATCTCCGGTACCAGGTTGCCCAACCGCTGGGGAAAGCATCAAAACGGGGGCCGTTTCCATGAAGTTTCGCACCAGGGCCATTCACCTCGGATTTGATCCCGATCCTCAGACGGGAGCGGTCGTTCCACCCATCCATCTGGCAACGACGTATGTCCAGCCGGCCGCGGGAGAGTGGCGGGAATTTGATTACTCCCGCAGCGGAAACCCCACGCGAAAGGCCTTCGAAAACGCGATAGCGGCCCTCGAATCCGGCGTGGGGGGGCTCGCGTTCGCCTCTGGAATGGCCGCCATCCATTGTGTGACGCAGCTTCTGGAGACTGGCGATCATATCGTCACGGGCCAGGATGTCTACGGCGGGACGTTCCGGCTTTTTCACAAGATCATCAACCGGGCGGGGATCTCGGTAACGATGGTCCCCACGAATGACCTGGAGGCCGTGGAGAAAGCCTTCCGGCCGAACACGAGACTCCTGTGGTTGGAGACGCCCGGCAACCCCCTTCTGAGCATTACCGACATCGCAGCGTGTGCAAAAATCGCCCATCGGCACGGAGCGCTTGTTGGAGTGGATAGCACCTTCGCGACACCGGCGTTGACTCGCCCCCTCGAGCTGGGGGCAGACATCGTCATGCACTCGGCGACGAAGTACCTCGGGGGACACAGTGACGTGTTGGGCGGTGTCCTGGTGGCGCGGGATGAGGAGCTTTACCAACGGCTTTACTTTATCCAGAATGCCACGGGCGCCGTGATGGGCCCCTGGGAGTCTTATCTCTGCCACCGCGGGTTGCGAACCCTGGAACTTCGTATCCACGAACAATGTCGCTCAGCTATGGCCGTGGCCCAATTCTTGGCCGAGCACCCTGCCGTGAGACGGGTCTACTACCCGGGCCTGCCCGATCACCCAGGCCATGACATCGCCGCGCGACAGATGTCGGGCTATTTCGGTGCGATGTTAAGCTTTGAGGTGCAGGGAGACCTGGAAACGGCCAAGAAGGTTGTCAATTCCACCCGGCTTTTCCATCTTGCCGTAAGTTTAGGGGCGGTTGAGTCCCTGATCGAACAGCCCGCATTGATGTCCCATGCAAGCTACGATCCCGAGGCCCGTCGGGCCCACGGTATCAGCGACACACTCATTCGCCTTTCCATCGGGCTGGAAGACCCCGAGGACCTGATCGCCGACCTCGAGCAGGCGCTGGCCCGGGCGGTGTGACCGCGGGAACCGAAGACTCCCCGTGCGCGACCGCGCTTTCTGAGATGGCGAGGATTCCGTTTGGCAAAATTTACGGGTTGCGCAAGCTTTTCCGAAAGATTTGACTCTTCCGATTCCGATAACTTTATCGACGAACGGGTGTGGATTTCGCCCTTCCGGCCCATCGCGTTATTGCTGCTGTCCATAACAGGAGTTGCCTCATGTCCCGGCAAACGACTTTCGCTTGGTGCTGCGTCATTACTGTGGCATTGTCTGCCGCCGTTTGGGACTCCCCCGGGGTGGCGGCTGAAACGGAATACGTTGAACGGGCTACCGGTTCTCCTGTCGCCTACTGGAGCTCCCAGGTCTTGCGTCGTCAGCCGCCGAGCATCGAGGAGGTGACGCGGCCCCCGGCCAGACGTGTTTCCCGATCACACCCCGCTGTGAGAACGTCCACACCGGGCGAAATCACCTATCAGACGTTACCGACGTCTCAGGAGGCTGTCGACGAATCCTCGCCCGAGGTCATCCCGCCGGGTCAGCCGGTCATCACGAGTGGAATGGTGGACGAAGAGGGTGTGGAAACGGGCCTGGTGGAAGACGATGGCGTCGTCTATGAGCCGGGGGGCTTCATTCAGCCGGAGATATATTATGGCGGTGGTTTGCTGTTCGGACCGTGGATCCAGCATCTGAGCGTCTTTGCCGGTGCCCATGGGTTTAAAGGGCCCGCAGACCTTGGGCGAAACGGGAATTTCGGGCTCCATGAGGGCCTCAACTACTCCGCTCCGATAGGGGGGCCATGGAATATTGGATATCAGATCGGCGTCCAGGTCGTGCACAGCGATTTTCCCGGGCACGAGGTCCTCACGTGGTACGGGAACGATCTTGTCTCTCGGGGCAGTCGGGCGCAGATGTTTCTGACTGCAGGGCTGTTCCATCGTCCTGATTGCGGCCGATGGCAGTGGAGTGTTCTCTTCGACTGGATGCACGATGACTTCTGGGTGGACTCCGATCTACTCCAGATTCGCCATGAAATCTCGTTCTTCCTCGATGACATGCGGGAAATCGGCTACATGGGCATGTACGGCGTTAAGGACGACATGCTTCTTCTGCCCGACGATCCCCAGAATCCCGATCAGCGGCGGTACCTCGATCTTTCCGTCCTCGATCGTTACGTGGTGTTCTATCGGCGCCACTTCTGCCAGGGTGGCGAGGGCCGATTCTGGGCGGGGGTTTCCGGCTACGGGGATGGACTCATCGGGGCGGATATCACCCTGCCGCTCGATGGCAGTTGGGCGTTTGAGGCCAATTTCGCCTATCTGGCGCCCAACACCGGGCGGGGCGTGGATGGCCAGTTCGATGAAAACTGGAGTCTCTCCATGGGTCTGATCTGGTATCCAGGACGTCACGTCAGCGAGGCCCTCAACGATCTCTTCCGCTCGGTTCAGGGCGTGGCGGACAACACGAGCATGATGTTCCACGGTCGAGTCCGCTGAGCACGTTCAGCCCAACACGCGTTAACAGATCCCCTGCGTGTGCCGCCAGCATGCGCAGGGCTTCTTTTTTTATTCCTTAACGCAAGACATCCTCCATGGTTGCAAAGCGGACGTGACGAGCACATCCCTCCAAAGGCGGACCTGACAAGCAGGTCCCTCCGAAAGGTCGGAGGGGCACGCCTGTCGTGCCCGCGGAAACGCAAGACATGATCCAGGAGGGACGCCTTCCACGGCGTCCGTCGAACTGTGTCACTTCTTGACATAGCGAGCCGAGTCGATTGCAATGAGACGAGCATGAAAATCACTGTCAGGTACAGCAAGCAGTCTTTTGCGAGAAAGGCCAGACCCATGTCACAGAAAACTCACCGACGTGATTTCCTCAAGTGGAGTGCCCTGGGCACATCCATTGTGGGCATCC
>NZ_JACIYL010000522.1 GCF_014359955.1 Thermogutta sp.
CGGAAACCCCGGAAAATACCGGCTTTCCGGGGGGGGTCTTAATCGAACCAAGTTGGGATTGAAACCGTGACAGCGTGATGCTGGCTCGCGGCTTGCACGCCGTCTTAATCGAACCAAGTTGGGATTGAAACGCGGCATAGCGAGCTGGTACGCGATGACAGGCACGCTGTCTTAATCGAACCAAGTTGGGATTGAAACTTTCGCAAGGTTTCGTATTGTGTGCTCTGCAACCAGTCTTAATCGAACCAAGTTGGGATTGAAACATGTAAAGATAAACTTCACAGCCGAAGGGGTTAGCCGTCTTAATCGAACCAAGTTGGGATTGAAACCCTGTGGCCACAACGACAGTACCCATGCACATCATCGTCTTAATCGAACCAAGTTGGGATTGAAACCAGAACAACCATACCGGCAAACGACCGGACAGGACAACGTCTTAATCGAACCAAGTTGGGATTGAAACGAATAAAGGGGCGAATGGCGAATGGTGAATAGCGAATGGTAAGCACCGCGGCCGGGGAAGAATTATGTCGATGAGAAGTTCACGGCCGGCGTGCGGTCGTTCCTTCTTGTCCACACTGCCGCTCCAACCCGATTCGAGCTGGTCCTCCAAGTTAACGGTAGGGGCCATTCATGAATTGCCCCTACCAGCAAAGATTTATCGGGTGCGCGGGAAAACAATGCAATCGCCGAGGTGGTGAAGGCTAAAGCCTTCACTCAAAAGCGGCGATAAATCGCCGCACTCCATATGGAGTGCGGGGCTTTAGCCCCGCTATCGGCGCGGGACTTTTTCGCGTCCAGCGGCCGATGCCCGGAGCGTTATCGGGCGGCCGCCATTTGCGATTCCACATCCGCGATCAGATACGGTCCCTTGGGAATGACTGCCACCGTCATGTTCGGGCCGTATCGGCGGCGACACTCCTCCAGAGCCGCTTCAACGCTGGGAGCACTCTCCACGAAGAGCCGCTCGAGCTGTGTCGCTGACAACCCCTCAGTGACCACCACAATCCGGGCCTTGCGGCGAACCTTGGCCATCTCTTCCAGTTGCCACTGGTCCATGCGGAAATAGTTCCCCTGGGTGATTCGCTCCATGAATTCATCCAGCGAAGAATGCTCCCGAAAGATCTGCTGGAATTCCGGACTGCCGATCCCCTCGGAGATCTCCGCAGCGAGAATGACCGTGCCGCCGGGCTTCACAATCGGTTCCGCCGCCACCATCCCCTTCACGGACTGATAAAACGTGGCGTCCAGAGGATAACCGGCTGACGTGGTCACGACGACGTCCACCGGCTCGGGCACCGTATCCCGAACCATCGTGTCCACGAACCGGACTCCTTCCAGAAAGGCGGCCTCCATATCTCCCGCCACTGCGTGCACGACCCGCCGTTCCTCGTCGAGGACTACGTTGACGATGAAATCACACCCCGCCCGACGAGCAATCCACGTGTTCTCCTCGTGAACGGGATTCCCTTCCAGCACACCGCTGCGGGCGCGGGGATGCTCGAGGAATCGCGGAGAATGCCATACGCGAACGGTTTCCAGGGCCGCCAGCCCGGGACAGACGAGTTTCCGTCCCCCGGAATAGCCCGCCATGAAATGCGGTTCAATGAGGCCCACCGTGATCTTCAAGTCCGCCTGGAGATAGCGGCGATCAATCCAGATGGGGACTCCGCGGGGACTCTCACCCAGGTATTCGTGCTCTTCCAGATGCTGACCCGCATGATTCTCCACCCAGTATTTTTCCGCGATTTCCGCCCCCAGAATCTGGACCAATTCCTTGCCGAGGTTTGGCCGGTGCAGCCCTGTGGCAATGAGGATGAGAATCTTTTCCCGTGGGATGCCCGCCATCTCCAAAATGGGAAGCATCTCGGAGAGGATGAGTTCATTGGGAACGGGGCGGGTGATGTCGCAGACGACGATGCAAGCCGAGCGCTTACCGGCGGCGATCTCCGCGAGCGGGGGCGTTCCGATCGGCCGCCAGAGGACTTCGCGAATCACCGCCCGGGGGTCGGCCAAAGGTTCTGCCGGCCGATAACGCAGAATCTTGACCACGTTTTCGTCGGGTAATTCGACAAAAAGCCCCGACCGGCCGTAATCCAGCTTGATCCGCATGACAGCCATCCCCTCTTAAGAGAGGAGATCATTCCCACCCATTTTGCTTTGCCGGCGCAGTTCACCAGCCGGGCCGGCAAATTGCCCTGCCCCCACCAACGGGGCGACCCCTCATTTCTTCTGTTGCCCCTGGGCAGCGGGCGGCTCTTTCTTCTTTTTCTTCTTCATGGAGATTTTGGGCACCCGCACCTTGGGCAAACCCAGCGGGCAGTCCCCATCCTTGAATTTTTCGAGTTCCTGGAGCCGCTTGATTCGCTCCGCTCGGGTAAGCACGCTCCGTATCTTCACCGCAGCCTTTCGGATACGGAGACTTCTGTCCATCGTCATGGCGTGAATCTCCTGCCGAGAAATGACCTCGAATTGTTCTCTGTCTGTTCTGTGTATTGCTATTTTCTCTCAACCGGCCCGCAAGTTAACCCCCAAAAAGGGGAGACTGGGATGCCGGTCAGGCTGGCCTTCTGACTATCGCGAGAGAAACACTCAGTATAACGCCAACGCCACGCCATCACAACGAGGCCCCGCGCTGCACCATCCCCATTTTAGCAAAAACTTATGACATGCCGCGAGCGCAAGGGGTTGCAGGGCCATTCATGAACGACCCCTACCGGCAGCGTGGCCCGGGTAGGAGCAAGCCCTCTAACCCTTCGGAGGGACGCCTTCCACAGCGTCCAACGTGGATCTTAATCGAAAAGAGGGAACGATCCAAGGAAGAAGAAAGAGGGGCCTTCAAGGTGAGACGTGCGGACCTTGATCGCTGGCTTAATTGCGCTCGGTTTTGGCTGTTTCAGCCTTCCAGCGTAAATAGGTTTCCACGCCGGACTTGACCGCCGCCCAAACGAAACTGAGCACGGCCGCATCATCGAGGAGCCCTGCGACTGGGATGACATCCGGGCAGGCGTCAAGAGGTGTCAATACGTAGAGCAAGGCCGCGGAAGACATCGCGATCGTAGCCCACGGAACCTTGGTGTAGCGCCCGCACAGAAAATCAGAAATCATCGAAATCAAATTGGGGATGATGGCGGCGAATTGTCGCAATGCTCCAAAAGAGGCTTTGCGTTCAATGGCCGCGGTGTTGGCCAAG
>NZ_JACIYL010000523.1 GCF_014359955.1 Thermogutta sp.
GCCAGCTTGTCCCACCGTGGTGGCCACATGACCAGCGTGTTTTGTGAACGTTTCACCTTCCACCAGATGAATTTTCCCGGCCTGTCTTCCGCTTCTGTAGAGAGAAACGTCCAATCGCCGGCCTGGCGAAGGTACAGCTTCATCGTTTTCAGGCTCAGTCCCTGATCATTCGATTGAATAAAGCCCACTTCAAGGATTCCTTTTTCCGCATCCACCACCCGTGCAACGGCGTGGCCCGCTGTACCCGGCACCGTCCATACTCCGTTCCATTCCTCAGCTTTCAGTGAAACCGGCTCCAGCCCCATCGGTCCCGTCGAAAAAGCCACCTTGCACCCGCCGGACGATAGCAGTATGGCCAAGCCCACAGCCGCGACGCACCACCGGCAAAGACATCGCGCCACCATTGTCATCCCTCCTTTTTCAGTTCGAAGGTGAAAAGACCCTGGGAGAGACTTGCCGACATCATGAGGTTCGGCACCCCGATTGCCAGTGTACGCTGGGAAAAACGCGGACGCAAAGGCCTTTGAAACCACCGACGGTTGGATTGGCGGACGACACGGCACCAGGAGACAGAAAGCGGTTCAAGCGAGAATTTTTTTAGTCCTTTGGAGCAAGCCCGTTGACAGGGCGCTTCGCTTGGCTATAATCACATGTGGATATCGGAATTAGCGTCTGGCCTATGATGTCAAAAACCGCCATTCACGCAACGACGGCCCTGATGATTCTCGCGGAGCTGCCGCCCGGGAGCTTTCTCGGGGCGGACGAGATTGCGCGCCGGGTCCAGGCTCCCCGCAACTATCTGGGCAAGATTCTCCAGAAGCTTGCGGAGGGGGGACTTCTTGAATCCCAAAAGGGAAAGGGGGGCGGCTTCCGACTGGCCCGGCCCGCCAGCGACATTTCCCTGTACGACATCGTCGAGCCAATAGACAAAATCAGTCGCTGGGAGGGATGTCTATTGGGACAGGAGCGATGCGCAGATTCGGCTCCTTGCCCGGTCCACGCCCGCTGGGCGGCGGTGAGGGAGGTGTATCTCAATTTTCTGCGGGAAACGAAACTCTCCGAACTTGTAAAGAACCAGCGTGCGTTGTGCTGCATGGGCGGATAGCAGTCCAAATTTTTTGGTGGAAAATAGGATATGCACATGCGATTAACGCGTTACTCTTGGACCTTTTGACGCTTGGTTTAGGTTCCACTTTTTGACAGGAGGTGTGAATATGACGTCCCACGCTCAACAACCGACCGAAATTCTGCGCCATGAACACCGCGTCATCGAACAGGTGCTCGCTGTCCTGGAGAAGCTCGCCGATCAGGCGGCGAATAACGGAAAGATCGATGCGGAACTCGCATCCCAGGCGCTGGATTTCTTCCGGCAGTTCGCCGATCATTGCCATCACGCCAAGGAAGAAGACCTGCTCTTTCCCGCTCTTGAGGCCAAGGGATTTCCCCGGGAAGGTGGGCCCACCGGGGTCATGCTTTATGAGCACGAGCAGGGCCGGGCCTTCATTCGGCAAATGGGTGAGGCCATCCAAGGAGGTGAAACTGACCCGCAGGGGGCCGCCCAAAAATTCGCCGAGGCTGCCCGGCAATATGTCAGTCTTCTCCGCCAGCACATTTCCAAGGAAGACAACATCCTCTTCGTCCTTGCCGAGCGAACGCTGAACGCCAGCGAACAGGCCGAAATGCTCGCCAAATTCCACGCCACGGAAAAAGAGCATGTCGGCGAGGGCGTCCATGAAAAGTACGTGGCTCTGGCTGATGAACTGCTTGCCAAGATGGGCATTGCGAAGGAATCTGTGCCGAAAGCGAGCGGATTTTTCTGCTGCCACTGATCCCATTCTTTGACGGGAATTCGGGAAAATGTTCTGGGGGAACGTATTGCAGGATCGAGGTTTCGGTAGTCGCAGCTAAAAAGGAGTGCCACCATGAGCACCAAAGGGTTGCGCAACGCGGCGATCGTGAGCTTCGTTGTGAGCATGGCGATCCTCTTTGTAGGCGGATACTTCGCCAAGGACCATGTTCCACCTATCCCGTCCAAAGTCGTTGTCGGGGAAAAGACGCTCGCGGACAAAGATGCGATTCTGCGTGGCCAGGACGTCTATCAGCGATACGGGTTGATGGATCACGGAAGTATCTGGGGACACGGCTCGCTTCGCGGGATGGACTTTTCAGCTTACACCTTGCACCTGATGGGATACCTGGTCCGAAACTACCACCTTGCCAAAGGACAGCCACCCGAAGACCTCTGGCAAAAGCTCCCGCCGCCTCCGCGAAAGGAGCTCGACGAGGTGGATATGACTGTTATCCGCGAGTTGAAAGAAAATCGCTACAAGCCAGAGACGGGAACGCTGGAACTCACCCCGGCCCAGGCCTACGCATTTGAGCAGTTGCTCCGCTTCTGGGATAAAACGTTTGCCGAGGGCGATCCGCATTATGGATTTTTGCCCAACGCAATTCCCACGGCTGAAGAGCGAAAGGACCTGGCGACGTTTTTCTTCTGGACTGCCTGGGCAGCCGTTACCAATCGGCCCGGTTTGAACTACAGTTACACGAACAACTGGCCTTCGGATATCACCGTGGGCAACCGGGCTTCGACAGAAGCTCTGGTTTACTCGATCTTTTCCGTTCTTGCGCTCTTCGTTGTTCTCGGCCTGGTAGTCTATATTGTGCACCGATACCAATTTTTCTACGGAGAGTCGCAGGCCGTTCAGGCGGCTTACCGATTGCTTGAGCAACCGGTGACCCCGAGTCAGCGGTCGGCGGCCAAGTTTTTCCTGGTTGCGGGACTCCTATTCATTGTGCAGATTCTCAACGGAGGATTGCTTGCGCACTATACAGTTCACCCCGGCAGGTTTTACATCGAGCTGGTCGGGCAGATGTATCCTTATAGCTGGGCGAAGACCTGGCACCTGCAACTGGCGATCCTTTGGATCGCTCTGTCCTGGATGGGCACCGCCATTTACCTCGCGCCGCTCGTGGGTGGGCGAGAACCTCCGGGACAACGAACCCTGGTCAATATCCTCTTCGTAGCGGCCCTGGTTGTCGCGGTGGGAAGCCTGGTGGGAGAAGTTCTCGGCATCAAAGGATACCTTTCCCGGCTGGGCGGACATCTTTGGTTCTGGCTGGGACACCAGGGTTGGGAGTACCTTGAGTTAGGCCGACTCTGGCAGATCCTGCT
>NZ_JACIYL010000524.1 GCF_014359955.1 Thermogutta sp.
ATCGCGGTTTTTGTTTCCGAGGCCCCGCAATCTCCGCCGCGACTTCTTTCGGCTCGTGAGTACGGAAAATGGCGTGCCCAGTGTGGAGGATGTCGCCCTTGTTATTCGCTACGGAATGCCCGGCACAAGCATGCGAGGCTTCGAAGAGCTTTCTCAACAGGAAATTCTCGGGCTTGCCCAATTCGTGCTTGCAATGCGACGTGAAGGGGTTCAGGATCGCCTTCTGGAAGAATATCGAAAAATTGGCGAAGAGCTTTCTCGCGAAGAACTCAAGTCCGCTGCCGAGATTCAGACCACTCCCGGCCCAAGAGTGGCCATTCCTCTTGCGCCGAAATTTTCCGAGGAATTACTGGCGCGCGGCCGAGCTGCCTACAATGAGCTAGGATGTTCCAACTGCCACGGAGTGGAGGGGACGAACCATTCTGATCTGGCCCTCTGGGACGACTGGGGCTTTCCGAATCCACCGCGAAATCTTCGCCACGATCCATTTAAGGGCGGCGAGAGTTTCGCGGAACTTTATTTAAGAATCCGGCTGGGAATGCCCGGCACTGCCCATCCTGCCTGTTTGAGCGCGTCGTCCGATCAAGTGAGTGCCCTCGTCGGATTCTGCCAGAGTCTTCGGACGCGACCGACAGCGCACACGACCAATTATGAACGGTGGCTTCATGCTGAATCCCTCGCTTGGTCGCCGGCCTTCGTTTCCTGCACTCCTGCGACAAATGGACAAGATTGAACTCAGCGCTGTCGAGGGGACTCTGCCAAAGATTTCATTTCATTCCAATACACGCGGAGTGGAGCCGTCACGTCGGCATTCCCACCGTCGAGTCCGCAATGTCGGCCCGCGACAATGTCGAGATCGCCGTCCCCGTCCAGATCAGCGAGCAGTATTACCGGAAACTGCGGCCAGCTCCGGTCGACAATGTGGCAACTGAAGGTCGGTCCGGGTTCCTGCTCCAAAATGATCAGTGACGGTATTTCCATTTGCTGAAGCTCCTGTGGCCGAACACTTTTCGGCAGCCACGCCGAGGCAACGATATCGAGGTCGCCGTCGCCGTCCAGATCGCCCGTCACGGCACGGTAGGCGCCCGGCCAATCCAGTAACCGGTGATAGTGAAAGCCTTCGGGCGAGTCGGCGTTTCGGTTTTCCAGCCACTGGACTCCGTGAGACGGATTCGCGTAGAGGTTGTCAAAGCTGTCTCCGTTGGTGAACAGAATGTCAGTGTCGCCGTCTCCGTCGAGATCCACCAACTCCAGCCCACTGGAGCCAAACGTCAAATCGGGCGCCCGCCAGATGGGACGACAGAGAAATCGATTGTTGCCCAGGTTGACGAACCATTCGACCACTTCCCATTCGTTGCTGATCAGCGCGACAAAGTCGGGACGACCGTCGGTATTCAAATCCGTTACGGGGACGTGAATGGTTCCGGGGCGCTGATCAAGGCGATGAGGAACAAAGCGAATCGCTCCCTCTTTGGTGCTCTCGTTTTCCAGCAGCAGAATGCCGCCCGTGCGGTAATGACCGAATTCCGCTGCGAGCACGTCTAGATCGCCATCACCGTCGAAATCAGCCACTCTCACATCGGCCACGCGACCCAGATTTTCAGCGAGCGGAATGACTCGAAATTGCGGTCCCTTTTCTTCGGGACGTAACCAAACAACCTTGCCGTCGCGATGATCCATCGCGAAAAAGCTGCCCAGTTCGGCCACCACAAAGCCGACACGGCCAGTACGTTCCAGATCGCACGGCTCAATTCGGCAGGGAAATTGAAGCCTGGCCAGGACTCGCGACTCCCTCGACTTCATGTCCAGAGCCGTGATAGTGCCGGTCACCATGTCTGAGATGATGAGCCAGGGCTGATCGCTATCTGGAAGCCTGTGGTAGGCAAGCCCGGAGACCGCCGGTGCCACGCGAGGCCGTCCTTTCCAGTCCACATCTTCCTGGCGAAAAGAAATGGGCAACTTCTGCTGCGAATCCTGCGGAAGGTGAAATTCCAGCTTTTCCGGAGCGCGTTGCCGGTAGTATGCAACGACTTCCGCGATGGGAGGCGGGCTCAGGTCGTCGCGTCCTGAACGAACGTATTGCTGATAGCCAACTCGCACTTCCTCTGCCCAGCGATCGCGGGGGAAGGACTCCGGTCGAGGGACTGCATGGCAATCGCCGCAGAACCTCCTGATGTGCTCTTCCACTTCCGCGCTCCTGCCGCTCTGCGGAGAGGCCACTGTGCCCGCAATGCCACGGGTGTTCAATGCAGGTTGTCTGCCGCAACCTGCCGGTAAACAAAAAGCAAGCGTGAGGGATAATCTGACGAATATCCCCCACGCCTTTTCGAATTCCCATGGCCGCTGTGCCGTCTTCACGAACGACCAAAGCCGGTTTCGCCGGTCGAGAAAATCACATTACGGGGCCTGGACCGATTCACCACCGTCCTTGCTTCCCAAAGCGCCCCATACCCCGTACGGGCTGGGCCCTGATTGGACCTCGGGCAACGTCGGGTCGCCGGCGTTGATGGTTTCTGAAATGAAGCGAACGGAGCCATCCGCCATGGAGACATTGACACCACCCGGATGGTTGCTCGTGGCTGTAATGACGGCGTTCCGCTCATCCCATGTGCTGTCGTTACACGAGGGACTGTTGGGCGGCAAGACTGTGTTAAACCGGGTGTATTGCGGGATACCACTTGCCCAGCGTCGCCCTGACCAGCCGGCCGTGCCATAGGTCCCCGTCAGGTACTCGTTCGGTCGAGCGGGATTTCTGGTTTGGAGACATTCGGCAGGGGCCACAGCCGCGTTCGGATTCAAGCTGGTCACATTGGTGGCCATCCCCTCTTTGATCAAATTTGCATTTCCGCCGAACAAACGTTCGGAGAACATGACTGTGTTGCTGGTGCCGTCGGTGATGGCCGCGAACGGGACCCCCTGACGAAGACCGAACAGCCCACGACACGTCTGAGAGTTACCATCCCGCGCCCATCCACGATAAATGGAATCACCCACCGATGTGCGGTAGTTGGTACGGCCTTGATCGTTGACTCCTTTTTGCCTCACCTTACCGTCGGACGGGCACAAAAGAACGTCAATCTGCGTGGTCCAGGGTGGATAAAACCGACTATTAGCCGAATCACCAGGGGTGTTGGTGGATGGATCGCGCCCCCACGCCGGTAACACAG
>NZ_JACIYL010000525.1 GCF_014359955.1 Thermogutta sp.
GATAATCTCGCTCTGCTGCAAAAAAGTCCCCAAAACATTGGCATTGAAATTGCGAAACATGTGTCCCTCACTCCCTGCTGAAATTCATGGGTATAGTAGCTATTTGGACGCCTAAGCAACTGGGGCCTTCGCGGTGAGAAGGCTTTTATCCAGCCGGCCGAACTTTTGCGGGGGAAAAACGTTATTATCACCGATTTGGCTGGCAATTCAAAGTAGGCCGTCCGGATGCAATCAAATGGCGCAGGCGACGCGAATCGCAAACCAGCGGCCTAGGTGAAGGAAAGCCAGCGGAACGCGAAAGCACTGACTGCCGTGCGAGGGAATCTGTTGTCTCGCGGAAAGGGATCGCCATGACGAAACGCGCGTTGATCACCGGGATCACGGGGCAGGATGGCTCCTATCTGGCCGAGTTCCTCCTGCAAAAAGGATACGAGGTCCACGGAATGGTGCGGCGATCCAGCACGGAGGGGTTTGAGCGCATTCAGCATATTCGGGATCGCATTCATCTCCATCAGGCGGACCTGCTTGACCAGCTCTCCCTCGTGCGGTTGCTTGCGGAGGTTCGTCCGCACGAGGTTTACAATCTCGCGGCGATGAGCTTTGTGCCCACAAGTTGGGAACAGCCCCTTCTGACGGGCGAGTTCACGGCTCTGGGAGTGACGCGGATGCTGGAGGCCATCCGCCACGTGGATCGGACCATCCGGTTTTATCAGGCCAGCTCCAGCGAAATGTTTGGAGCCGTTCGCGAAGAGCCGCAGAATGAGAACACGCCCTTCTATCCGCGCAGCCCGTATGGCGTGGCCAAGGTCTATGGGCATTGGATCACCGTCAATTATCGGGAAAGTTTCGGCATCTTCGCCTGCTCGGGAATCCTCTTCAATCATGAATCGCCGCGCCGCGGCAAGGAATTCGTGACCCGAAAAGTCACCGACGCCGTCGCCCGAATCAAGCTCGGTCTCCAGGAAAAGCTTTACCTGGGAAACCTCGATGCGATGCGCGATTGGGGCTTTGCGGGGGACTACGTGGAAGCCATGTGGCTGATGTTGCAGCAGCCTCAGCCCGATGACTACGTGGTCGCCACCGGCGAAAAGCATTCCGTTCGGGAGCTGGTCGAGTTGGCCTTCGACTATGTGGGACTGGACTGGAAGCGCTACGTGGAGATAGATCCCCGACTCATCCGGCCGGCCGAGGTGTTCACGCTTCGGGGGGACGCCACCAAGGCCCGGACCGTCCTGGGATGGAAGCCCAGGGTCACCTTCCCCGAGTTGGTACGTATGATGGTGGACGCTGATCTGGAGCGGGTTCGCCGGGAGATGATCGAGCGCACCTATCGCCCGCTGTGACGCTTTTCGCCGACCAGAAGGGACGGGGATCCTCTCATGGCGAAACAGAAAACCGTGAAGCAATGGGCCATCCAGCTCCTGAAAGTGACGCTTTCAGCGGCGATCATTGGGTATCTGGTCTGGGACAGCGTGCGCCGGGGGGAGGGCATTTTTTCCGACGAACACGGGTTTAACCCGGAAAAGTTCTGGCAGCTCGTCCACCACGCCGGTCAATACTGGTACTATCTCATTTTGGCATTTGTGACGGCCAGCAGCGGTGTTCTCATCACATTTTTCCGCTGGTGGGTTCTGGTGCGGACAGTTGACGTGCCGCTTCGATTGACGGAGTCGTTTCGCTTCAGCTTTATTGGGTTTCTCTTCAATCTGGCGCCGATGGGGCTGGTGGGAGGTGATCTGGCCAAGGCGATCCTTGCCGCACGGCGGTTTCCCGACCACCGGCCGGAAACCGTCGCCTCCGTGTTCGTTGATCGTGTGCTGGGACTGTATGCCCTTTTTGTCGTGGCGAGCGGCGCCATACTCCTGACCGGGGTGATTTCCAGCTCGCCTCCGCTTTTGCAGAGCGTCTGCCGCGTCGTCCTGATTGTGACCGCGGGAGCGACGCTGGTGCTCATCGCCTGCTGGGCACCGGATGTGACGGGAGGAAATCTGATCGCGTTATTGGAACGTCTGCCGATTGTGGGAAAACTGCTGGCCCGGTTCGTGACGGCGTTTCGTGCCTATCGACATCATCCGTGGATCCTGATCACCTCCGTCATCATGACTTTTCCTGTGCATCTGTTGTTTGCTGTGTCGATCTATCTCATCGGCCTGTCCCTGTTTGAGCACGTCCAGCCGCTGGCGAGGCACTTTGTCTTCTGTCCTTTGGCGGGTGTCATGCAGGTCATCCCCGTTTCCATCGGTCCGGCGGAGTTCGTTCTAGATCGGCTCTTCGTCCTCATGCCGCTGGCCGATGGAACACGCGTCCTGCCGGGACAGGGCCTGGTGACGCTGCTGGTTTACCGGGTGTTTTCACTGATGATTGCCACGACCGGCCTGAGCTACTTCTTTTTCTTCGCCCGAGCAGATTGGCAGGAGGCCCTCCGAGAAGCAGAAGAAGCCGAGGAGTGGCAGGAATCGGCGGCACCGGCGCCCCCGGTACCGTAAGATGTCGTCAGATGTCGTCCAGGGGCATGATGTGGAGCACGGGGCGCCTGGAAAAAAGATCAGGTTATTTGGCTATGTAAAGCGGCACGAGGATTGCTTGGCCAAAAAGGGAAAAAGGCTCTCCTCTTGGATGGGTAACCATGGGAGAGAGAAGTTTTTGCCCGGGGAAAAAGCCCGATGCGGGGCAATACGGCCGACGCCGAACGCCGATCCGCCGATCCCTCCGGGTATAATTTGCCCGTGACAGGCAGCTTTCTTTTTGATATCTAGTCTTGACTTTGACCGAAAGCGGAAGCACAAAGCAGGGACAATGGATCCGAAGCGGGTTCGCTGAGAATTCGCGGAAAACACGCTTTTCCAGAGAGGAGTAGCGTCGATGTGCGGAATTGTCGGGTGTGTGGGCGTGCCCAGTGCAGCGGATTTTTTGCTCAACGGACTTCGGCGTCTGGAATATCGGGGGTACGATAGTGCGGGGTTGGCCCTGGCCAGCACTGCCGCTCCTGCGAGCATAGCCGTGGTTAAGGCCGCCGGACGCATCTCGCGTCTTCAGGAGTTGGTGGAAACCTATCGCCCCCAGGGGGATATGGGAATCGGCCACACCCGCTGGGCCACTCACGGGGGAGCTACCGACGTGAATGCCCACCCCCATCTGGGTGGCGACGGTGAAGTCG
>NZ_JACIYL010000526.1 GCF_014359955.1 Thermogutta sp.
GCAGGTGCAGCCGTACGATCAGGCATCCCGCGATGTCGCCTACATCCTACGAATGATGGGTTTTTATCAGGCGGCCGGGGGAAAAGCCTACACGCAGCTCTCTCACGAGTACTGGCCCAGCCTGGATCTGACGGATGCCGTTCTGAACGGAAGGGCCGTGCTGGTGGGGCGAATGCGGCAACCTCCCGACGCAAAGCCCCAACAGGCTGAGTTTGGAATTACACTGAAAAGTGATGATGAAGACTCCATTTCCATAAAGCGAAACAGCGACGTATTCTGGCGGTTTGTGTTGCCCGTACTTCCCCCCCAGGACGAAACTGGGGCGGCACAAACTGCTGGTCGTGAAAAAAACGAGTTAGAAAAATCAGGCAATCATCCAATCCTGGAACGCGAGTAGTGTGACGACAATGATTCAAAACACATTTTCAACGACGGCGGCCAGCCGTCCATCGCCCATGAATATCCAAAAGCCATCGAACGCCGATGACCGCCCCGTGGCTGTCAAGACGGTCGGTCTTACGAAGATTTACGGCCAGATTCGAGCTGTGGACCATCTCACGCTCGAATTGCGTCAGGGGGATTTGTTCGGGTTTATCGGGCCGAACGGTTCCGGCAAGACCACCACCATGAGGATTCTGGCGACGCTCCTTCAGCCGAGTTGGGGTGAGGCCTACGTATGCGATCATTCCATTTATACACACCCCAAGGAGATTCGCCGACTCATCGGCTACATGCCCGACTTCTTCGGCGTGTACGATGACATGAAGGTCATCGAATATCTGGAGTTTTTCGCCGCCGCTTACCGTATCAACGGGCCGAAACGCCGCCGTGTGTGCGAGGAGATGCTGGAGCTTGTCGAGCTGGGTTACAAGCGGGATGCACTCGTGACAAGTCTTTCCCGCGGCATGACGCAGCGTCTGGGACTTGCCCGAGTGCTGCTCCACGATCCCCAGGTGCTCATTCTCGATGAGCCGGCGAGCGGTTTGGATCCGCGGGCCCGCATTGAAATCCGGCAGCTCCTCAAGCGACTCCGACAGATGGGCAAGACGATCATGGTTTCCAGCCACATCCTGCCCGAGTTGGCTGACATCTGCAACAAGGTGGGAATCATCGAGCAGGGCGTTCTCAAGGTCTGCGGAGAGCTGGAGGAGGTGATGCGGCGAATTCGGGAGAAGATCACGCTGTGCATTGAATTATGGGATCAGCCGGACGGCGCCGCCCGTCTCCTCGACTCCCACAACCTGGTGGAGAGCGTGGATATTCGGCAAAACCGGCTGTATGTGACCCTCAAAAAAGGTGTCGAAGACTACCGGGAGTTGCCCCGCCTCCTGCTCGAACAGGGCTATGCCATCAAACTGTTCAAGGAGGAGGAAATCAATCTCGAGACCGCGTTCATGTTGCTCACCAAGGGCATGACCTCCTGAGGAGTCACAGGAGTAAAGTATTGCGGGCGGCAGACTCCCGGTCAGCAACACGCACGCGGGTTGCCCTACACATCCGCGGCGGTCTAGGACTCACGACCGGGGGTTGCACCGGAAAGTGCCGCGACATACTCGCGAGCTCGTTCGGTGAGCATACCGATGTCGGTCCCCACCGCGATCAGCCGCATACCCTGCTCAGCCCAGAATCGGGCTTCCTCCGGACTTCTCGCGTGAATTCCGGTTATCCGGCCGAAACGTTCACCCGCACCGATGACCTTCCGGACGTGCTCTGCAAAGGCGTGACTGACGTCGCCGGCGGGCGATTCTGCCCGGAGACGCGTCTCCAGATCGAGGGGACCTACCAGCAGCGCATCAAACCCAGCGACGGAAGCGATGGCTGCACAATTCTGGACGCCGCGAGGACTTTCGATTTGCAGAACCACCATGATTTCCTGATTTGCCCGCGCTAGATATTCCTCCAAAGTTGCCGCAAAGTGAAGGAAATGGAGGGCTCCTCCCGCGCTGCGGTTGCCGTCGGGTGGGAAGCGCGTCCCACGGACGATTTGCTGGGCCACTTCGGGCGTTTCCACCCTCGGCACGATGATCCCGAATGCCCCCGTGTCGAGGGCACGCTTGAGATAAAACGGCGTTCCCTCGGGGACCCTGATAAACGGGACGACATTGTTGTCGGCAATTGCCCCGACGAGGCGAGCGACGTCCGACCAGTCCACGGCCGCATGTTCCATGTCGACCGTCAGCCAGTCAAAGCCCAGCGACAAAAGAGCACGCGTGATGTAGTAGTTTCCCGACGTGATCCATGTTCCCCATGCGACCTGACCTTTAAGAATTTTGCTCTTAACAGCATTGCTTCGCATCGATATCGCTCCCAGGATCGGTTTTCCGAATGCAGCGCTGCACCCGTCGGTTTTTCCGCCGGCCAGGGGACGAAAATTTTTTTCTTGCCGGACTCATTAGAATTGAAAGACACGCCCAAAGCAGGCCTATTTTAACGGAGAATCATTTTACTCGGCGAGGCTAACATCCGAACTGACGCCAATGGATGGGATGAGAGTCGGCACGCCGGACACCGAAAGATTGAGGGCGAGCCGATTGGGAAAACCAGGGGCACCGATTCGGGTTTGATAACCGCCATTCAATCACGGAGTTGCCTGTGACGGATAGAAGTTTCGACTGGCATGACGAGCAGTGGTGGAGGGCAGTCAAACTGACCTCCTTGAAAGAGGGAGAAGGTTTCCTGTTTTCCGCAGAGGGCCATGACATCGCCCTTTTTCGTGTGGGAGAGGAAGTCTTCGCGGTGGACGATTATTGCCCGCACATGGGTGACTCGCTTTCTGCCGGATGGATTGATCAGGGGGCGGTCATTTGTCCCCGGCATATGTGGGCGTTTCGGCTGACCGACGGCCAGTGTCTCGATGTGGCCTCTCTTCGCGCGCGAACCTACCAGGTCGCGATCCGCGACGGGTGGGTTTACGTCAAAAAGCCCGCCGATCTTGAGGGCAGTCAGTCGGAGTCCAAGCAGTAGGCCTGGTCGTAAATCCTGCAGGGCCCGTGGGGTCAAGCCGAAGAAACTGTTCCCCCACGGGCGAACCGGCCGCATTCCGCCGGAGGCAGAAGACGGCTTTTTTTATTGCAAACGCTTGACGGGAATGAACGCCGTCGCTTCCCGGTCACCAGGAAGGACGCGCCGAATCGGGTGTGTTATTGCAGAGTCAA
>NZ_JACIYL010000527.1 GCF_014359955.1 Thermogutta sp.
TTGAGAATCGTTGTCAACAAGGGAGGGGAACCCAGGACGGGCCCCGGGCTCCCCTCGATTGAGTGCGTTACTTTGTCTTTAATATGCAGTTTCAGAATGCCTTTGTGAAGCCAGGCATCGCGATGGGATACCGTCCGTTTTCATCCGGCTGGACAGGCGCAGGATCGTCCAGGCTGGTCCACTTTTCCAGATCCGGTGCCAGCACCAGATCGGAATTGAGGGCCTGCTCCCAGGTCACCTCCTGACCCGACTCCACGGCCATCCGCCCCATGATCGCCGTGAGGCAGGACTTGGCACAGCGTTCGGTCTCGTTGTAAGGTTTGTCGTTTCGGATGGCGTCGAAGAGCAGATCGAGCTCACGCTGGTAGTGATTGCAGGGTGGTCCCTCGTATCGCCAGATCTCAGTATCGGCTGTTCGCAGATGGCCTTTGTAAAGCCGCGGGTCGGCAATTCCCTCGCCGAGCACGGCTGAGCCGCTGGCTCCATGGATCACGTCTCCAAAAAACCCCCAGCAATTGGCCATGTGTCGTCCCTGGGCAAACATCCGCGTCCCGTCCTTGAAGGTGTACTCGGCTGCGTAGTGGTCGAAGAGCTGATCGGGCTCTGTACGGACCTGACGTCCTCCCTGGCCCTGACAGGAGATCGGCCAATCTCCCTTCACCCAGCAGCATACGTCGATGTTGTGGATGAGCCAGTCCACCAGAAAGCTTCCGTTGAGCCAGGTGAAACAACTGTAATTGCGAATCTGATGGGCCAGTTCGCTTTCGCCGGGCCTTTTCGGACGGAATCCCACCGGTCCATGCATCCGGTAAGCCCAGGCTGTGATCACGGTGCCGATGGCTCCATCGTGAATCTTCTCGATGATCTGTTCCAATGGCAGGTAGTGGCGGCTCATCAAACCGCCCGCGATTTTGAGATTCTTTTGATCGGCAAGCTTACCCGCTGCCAGTACCCGACGAATCCCGGGGGCGTCCACGGCGAACGATTTCTCCATGAAAACATTCCGACCTTGCTGAACCGCATATTCGAGGTGGACCGGCCGGAACGCTGGCGGCGTGGCCAGCAGGACGACATCGCCCGGATTGATTGCATCGATAGCTTTTTTGTACGCGTCAAACCCGAGGAACTGCCGCTCGGGCGGAACATCCAGCTTGTCAGCGAAGTTCTTCTTGAGGTTGTTCAGGCTGGCCTTGAGGCGGTCCTCAAACACATCTGCCATGGCAACTAGTTTGACGGGACCAGGAGTCGAGAGGGCATTGGCAGCGGCCCCGGTTCCTCGCCCGCCGCATCCGACCAATGCTACCTGGATCAGGTGGCTTTCCCCTGCGTGGACCATCCGGGCAAGGGATCCGGTCGTCAGGAGCGCGGACGCCAGCGCCGAGGTCTTCAAGAAAGTTCGCCGATTGGAATGAGTAGAGTTACCCTGCGTGTTTTCGGGCGTGCGAGTACTCATGGGCGGGATCCTTTCTGGAGCAACCAGTAAAAAACGAAAGCGGCGACACATTCAACCCAATTTGCGGAATTTTTGATCCCTTGAGAATACTTATTCAGGCGTGGCGCGTCAACGTGCCGAGACTTGCATTGATTTTTGTCGCAACCAACTGGATAATATTGGCTGGGCGTGCTGTTAGCCATCGTCCGGTGGAGAAGGATGGACCGCAACTCTCGAACACGTGGCGTGACATGGCTCATTCTGCTGCTGTATCTTGGCAGCAGCGGTCTTGTATTTGAGCATGCCGGCTCGGTCACCGCAGCTCTGCCTGTCTGCGCAGCGAGGCTTCTTGAAAAAGACCGTGTGCTTTTTGAATGTCAGCAGGAATCGTGTGCGTCAGCCCAACCTGGCCAGGGGCTTGTTGGGCGTCACGCTGAAGCCACGGTGGCTCAAAAACAGCTTGCGGATCGGGATGGGGCAAGTCGCGTCCATTGTGCCTGTGCATGTGGGATCTGTGTTGTAGCGACTTGCCTTTATGTTCCCGCAGAGTCTGCAGGCGTCAGCCTGCCCCTGGAAGTGCACTGGGCCTATCTTGTCTTGAGCGAGCGTCGCACCGACTTTCCAACTGAAGAGCTTTTGCGACCTCCCCGGTCTCTTGTCTGAATGGACACCGCGAGCGGTCATTGGTCTCGTGAGTGCCCTGATCTCCCGGCGAATTCACGTCGATTTGGTGCGTGAAGTCTTTCACCGTCGGGACGCCGCTGGTGTCATCGTGGCGGCAGTTCGGTTTCAGATCGTGCATTGATTGGCAAGCGGCTGCAAGACCTTTTGCTGGCAGCTTTCAAAGGGCTTGAGAATGAACGCCATGGCACTCTACAGCCCCATCCCGATCCGTGCCGTTTTCAGCAGCCGATTGATGAGTCTCGATCAAACAGGGCGTGTGCCCACGCCATTTTCAGATTGCTAAACCGCACTCCAGTAGCCGCTGATTTGTTCAGCCGCAACGGAAATGCCTGCCAAGCAGTGCCGTCAAGACGATGAGGAAACATTCCATGCCAGAAAAAGTGATACCGGCGGACTCACGGGGAACGCCTGTTCGACGGTGGGCGTCCCGAGCGATGCAGGGGGTGCTCCAAGTGCTTGTCCTTGGCGGCCTTGTTGTCCTCGGAATATGGGGACACGAAACGGGCTGGCAATTTCAATCAGCACGGCGACATCAACCGAACGTCAAGGAAGATTCGGAGACACCGCGGATTCAGGTGCACTGGATGCCCCGGGAAGTTTTGCTCGGGAAATACTGTGCAACGCACGCGATCTATCTGTGTCCTTGTGCGGACGAGCAAGGAAACCCACATGGTCTCGACACATTGCAAACGAACACACATGTTAACGACGCTGCCCCGCCCGCGTGGGTGGGGGCCGTTCTGAAGCTCGATTCGCAGGACCAGTTAGGGGGGCAAACAATCACCACGGAACCGATCACCCCCCGGCCGTTTCGCGACGTGGTGCACGGCTACGGGCAACTAACGTTTTTTCCCGCCGATCAGGCGGAACTCAGGACACCGCTGTTCGGGACAGTGTGGCGACGACGAAAGAATCCATATGAGTGGGTTGCGGCGGGCGAGGTCATCGCGCTGATTGATTCTCCGGAACTGGTTCGGTTGAAAGGGGAATATCTCCAGGCCTGGATCGAGCACAAGGCAGCCAAACAAAAGGCCGAGA
>NZ_JACIYL010000528.1 GCF_014359955.1 Thermogutta sp.
CCCGGGGACCGTATCGCTATGAAGCCTTCTTTGAGGAAACTGCCAGGCTCATCGCCCAGTCGCGAAATCCGCATCTGAAGCTGTTCATCTCAGAGTGGAATGCCCAGAGCACGGATTGGCGGACGGGGCTCTACTGCGGTGGGATCCTCAACGCCTTCGAACGGACCGGCGACGTGGTCGAAATCGCGTCTCCGGCGCTCTTTTTGCGGCATATCTCGGCAACGGCCTGGGACAACGCCTTTATCAATTTCGATCATCGGCGATGGTTCCCGGCCCCCAATTATGTGATTATGAAACTCTGGCGGGATAATTTCGCACCGGAACGTATTGCCGCGGAGGGCGTGCCCGAGGACCTTAACCTCGTGGCCACCAGGGATCCGCAGCAGGGTGTGGTGATCGTGAAGGTTGTCAATCCCGGCAAAGAAGCGCGCCGAGTTTCTGTCAAGGTGGCCGGTCAGGCCATCGAATCGGCGACAGCGCAAAAAGTGGCCCCGGGAGATTTGCTCGCGCGAAACACGCTTGACCAGCCTGATGCCGTCCGCGCGGAGAAAGCAGACGTCGCACTTGTTGACGGGGCGGCGACCATGGAACTGCCCGCCCTCTCGTGCGTTGTGCTTCGCCTAAGCGTGAAATAAGACGCAGCGGACGCGGCTCAAAAAGACGCCACCCGGTGATCTCCAGTTGGATCACCGGGTGATTCTGTATTGGTCACGCCGTAACTCAAAAGGCAGATTGAAAACGCTGGTGCCGGTAGGCCACCCGCAGGGGCGCACCACGGCCGTCAGAGGTGGGAGAGATCACTCGTCCTCTTCTTCGTCGTAGTCATCCTCCCAGTCTTCGTCCTCTTCATCCTCCCAATCTTCGTCCTCTTCGTCCTCCCAATCCTCATCCTCGTCGTAATCTTCGTCGTCCTCGTCTAGATCTTCATCGTCCCAATCTTCTTCATCCTCCCATTCGTCTTCGTCCTCGTCCCAATCTTCTTCGTCTTCGTCCCAGTCCTCGTCTTCATCCTCCCAATCTTCGTCCTCTTCGTCTTCCCAATCCTCATCATCCTCATCCTGGGCGAGGATGTAACCACGACGCCCCAAGCCTGCGGGGCCGGTCTCTGCCAAGCGCGTCGGCAGTTCGGAGATCGCGTGGGTCGCTCTCAGGCAAGCCACAATGTCTTCGAAAGCAAGTTTCACGGTGAACACCCCTGATTCAAAAAAGGACCAATCTCGAGATATTTCCCCTCGCGGTGGAGTGAGAACCCTCACTTCACCGCGAACCATTCACTTTCCGTCACTCCCGGCTGCGCGAGAACTGTGATCGCTCTCACCACTTGCCAGTTTATAAAAACGTTTAATATATCAGATGCGCCCCTCGCCGGTAAGTGGTGCGTTCTCCGACGTCCCGGAGGAGGGGGACCGACGGACTGCGGAGTTACGATACTCAGCGTGAGGAAGTTCGTCCAGTCCCCGCAAGCCAAAAACTTCCAGGAACGTGTCAGTTGTTCCGTAAAGATACGGTCGTCCCAGCTCTTCGGATCGCCCGACTATTTTAACCAGTCCCCGGTCCATCAACTGACGGAGAATCTCACCACACTGGACGCCTCTGATGGATTCTATTTCGGCACGGAGCACCGGTTGCCTGTACGCAATGATGGCCAGCGTTTCCATCGCCGGTGGTGACAGGCGAATGGGCCTCTGATCGCGTGCCAGTCGTGCCACCCAGGGGTAGAATTCCGGCCGCGTCCGCAACTGAAAACCGCCGGCCACTTCCACCAGACAAAATGCGGCCCCAACCTCATCATACAGTTTTCCGAGTCGGCGGAGGTAGCCTCTGACCTCGGCGGCACTCTCGAATCCACAAATTTGGGCAATTTTCCTTGGTGTTAATGGTTGACGGGCAACAAAGAGTGCGGCTTCCACACGGCGTACCCCTTCTCCCCACACCGGACCCTCCGGGAGTCGAAAGGACGCACTGGGCGCGCGTGCCGAGGGAATGGGGCGAGCAAACAGCCGCCAATCCGGACGGCGGCGTTGCAGCAGGCCTGTGTCGCAGCGTAATCTCTTTCGCCAAAAATATTGCATTTCCGTGGCTCAGGATGGCCGACGTTCTGGGACTGGTCACCGCAGACTCACAAGACAAGAATACGGCTGCCAGGGGCCTGCGTGCAAGGTGCGTTCTCGCCGGGTGTGCTCAGGCTCCATGACCCCATTGGGCAAGTTAGGGGGCTTTCCACACGCCGCACCAAGTCGCGGATCCCGCTTCGCTGGCGACAGCCAGGAGACACCTGCGCGATGCTTGTTTAGAAACCCCGGGAAGAAGGAGGGACGGCATCGGAAGAACCGCCCGAAATCTGAGCCAGAACCCTTCTCATGGCCTCCTCGGGGCTGGGAGCAATAGCTTCCCAGAGGCGCGTCATGTGAGAGACGCCGTTGACCGGCATCTCGCAGGTGAACCGAAAGAGCTGCCCGTCGGTTCCCCACCGCTCCAACCGATAGCGCACGGCACCAAGGGCGCGAAACTGACGCGCAAGCTCTTCCAGGTGCTCGATTCCCTCCATGGATGGGAGCTGCTGGCGATTTGGTCTTTCGGTTTGAGGCGAGACTTCCGCCGACGCGTACGGCGAATCCAAAGTGGGGACGGACGCTGGTGTCCGGGTGTCAGCGGGCGAAACGCCCCCATGGAACCCACCCCCGGTGGCCGATTGCCACGGAGGTCGGCCGACATTTGCTATTGGGCCGTCGCTCTCGTTGGCCGGGCTGTTTCTGCTCGTTCCAGCGGCGAGAGCGCTACTCAAACCTTGGGGAAAGGTCGGCTCCGCCGTCACCGGGTGTCCCTCTCGGCTGGGTTTGACGGGCCTGGCAAGGGCGTCCATCGGCGATGCCGAGCCAATCGGGGGAACCGGACTGGCCTGCACAATTTGGGCGGGGCTTTCCTGAAAGCCGTTCCCAACGAATGGATACCGGCGGTCCGGTTCGCTTACCACACCCGGAGTCTCAAAAGAGTCTCTTTTGATCAACAGTTTTTCTGGCTTAACTTCTTTCTCTGTGCTGTCTGAAGTTTTCCCATTTTCTTCCATGGAGAAGAGAACGGAGAGGACGACTGGAAGCCGGGTTGGCGGCACGAGAGCCAGGCCCACGGTCCCCACAAAAATCGCGAACAG
>NZ_JACIYL010000529.1 GCF_014359955.1 Thermogutta sp.
TCAGCCAGGAGGAAATCGAAAAGCTGCTCCAGTCGGCGAACCGGCAGCCGTCAGGGGGGGCGCCCGGTTCATCCGGTGGGACTGCGGCGAACAGTGCGGACGACGCCAGCCGACCGCTTTCCCAGGATGAGATTGAGAAGCTTCTGCAACAGGCGGGTCGCACGCCGGCGACACCGCCCCCCGCGGCGAAGGCAGCTCCGTCTGCTGGAGCAACCGCAGAGAGCACGGAGGCCCAGATTCATCCTGCCGATCTGGACTATCTTTTCCGGCAGGCAGAACAGGCGCTGGCCTCGCTGGAGTCCGATCAAGCGGGAAACCTGCCGCCGGGATTGTCGCCTTTTGAGTTCACGGAGTTTTCTGGTGCCCCACCGTCCACGCAGGCGGCCACGCTCGACCTCCTCAAGGAGGTCGAATTAGACGTTCAGATCGAGCTGGGTCGCACGCGATTGTACCTCGAAGATGTGCTCCGCCTTCGCAAGGGAGCGGTGGTTACTCTGGACAAGCTGGCCGGTGATCCCGTGGACATCTATGTCAACGGACGGCTGATCGCTCGCGGGGAAGTGCTCGTTTTGAACGATAACTTTTGCATTCGCGTCGCGGAGCTCGTGGCGGGCAAACAGCCGCAGATAGACGCCGAAAGTTAATGCACGCCGGCCCGACGAACAGTTCACGAGTAAAAAAGTCGGTTTAGAGGGAATGAACGAATAACCAAGGGAATGGATCGAGTTGCAGGCGCGCCAGGAAAGGAGTCCCGGTGTGGCGCGAAGACCGCGTGATAAAAATCATAATATTCGCCCTTTAGTCCTTATGCTCCGGCACAAGGCGGGGGCGGTTCTGTCTTTTCTCTTTTTCCATCCGGTATGCCATCCTGATGGTTGCCTTGTTTTCGATGCCTCCCAGGGGGTTCGAACACGTGCCATCCTCCTCCTGTTACCGTGCCTTTGTCTTGCGCTATTGTCAGGGGTAGGGCGAGCGCAGACGCTGCAGGGCTTTCCGGATCAGTGGCCGACAAACTCGGGCGGGTTCTCCAGTGGATTTGACACTCCGGTGCAGCAGAGTCAGTTCTCGCCGGGGCTGGGCCAGCCTTCGCATCTGGACAGTGCCACAACGCACGACCGGAGTATGGACGCCGGAGCGCAGATGAAAACGGACGGCCCGGGGCAAAACGCCGCGTCAGGTCGGTTTCTATCACAGAGGAGCAGCTCGGTCGGAGAAACCAACGGGGGGAAGGAATCAACAGGAGGCGGTGACAGCGCACTGCGTATTTCGCGACGTGATGCTGCAACACGGGGACCAACGTCGACAAGAAGCCCTTTCCAGCGTTTCACGCCGTGGGTGACGACGATCGGCGCCCTGGCGATGGTCGTGGGAGTCTTCTTGGTCTTTGTCTGGATGCTCCGGCGCATCAACCCGCAGGGACATCAGGTCCTTCCTCGGGAGGTGGTGGAAGTGCTGGGCCACACGTCGCTTTCTGCGCGGCAGCGGCTGTGTCTGATTCGCCTGGGACGGAAGGTCATCCTTGTGGCAATGAGTGCCGAAGCTGTCGAGCCGATTGCCGAGATCGATGATCCGGTTGAGGTGGACCGGCTTGTGGGTTTGTGCGTGTCACAGCGGCCGCACAGTTCCACCCAGGCCTTCCGCCACCTTTTTAACAATTACGTCAACGGACACGAAATCGTTGAAACATAGTCCATTTTTCTGATAGTGCGGGAGATGGCCGTCATAGTTCGTTGTGGCCAGGATATTCGCGACGAGCGGAGCACAATCGGGCGGTGTGCGATGATGCCCGCCCGCCGGCGGTCTATCATGCAACGGTGGCCAGCGATCGGGTTTTGGGCACTGATCCTGGCTGTGGTACCGTTTTTCTACGGAAGACCGGTCTTTGCCGATATTCCGGCGTCCAATCGGCCGTTGTCGCTGGAATTTCCTCCCACCTCGACCAATCCGGCGAATTCCTCTTTGCTCGACCCACAAAACTGGACAAGTCCGGAAGGACTTTCCAGTGCCCTCAAGATCATGCTTCTTCTGACGGTGCTGAGTTTGGCACCGGCGATTATTCTCATGACGACTTCTTTTATTCGCGTTATCGTTGTTTTGAGTCTTCTCCGCCAGGCGCTGGGTACGCAAAACCTGCCTCCCAGCCAGGTGATTACCGGCCTGTCGCTGTTCATCACGCTGTTTATCATGACGCCGGTATGGCGGGAGGTTTACCAGCAGGCGATTGTTCCCTACCAGCAGCGCCAGATCAGTTTGGAAGAGGCGTGGGAACGCGGACAGAGGCCGATTCGTCGGTTCATGTCACTGCAGATTGAGCGGTGCGATAACGCCGAGGATGTATGGCTGTTTTTGCGTTACGCGCACCTCGAAAAAGAACCGGAAACCTACGACGATGTGCCCCTTCAGGTCCTGGTGCCCGCGTTTATGCTCAGTGAATTGAAAACCGCTTTTTTAATCGGGTTTCAAATATTCCTGCCGTTTTTGATCATCGACATGGTTGTTTCCACGGTGATGGTGGCCATGGGCATGCTCATGATGCCGCCCGTGCTGGTATCGCTTCCATTCAAGCTGCTTCTGTTTGTGCTGCTGGATGGCTGGCATCTGGTGGTGGGCATGCTTATGGAGAGTTTCCAGCCGATCACCTGACGGTCAGCACGCCGTGGGCTCAGGAGGAACTGATTGCGCCGGCGAGAAAATACCGAGTTCAGCAAACCGCCAGGAAAAAAGAGCAAGGAGTGTGATATGGATACACAGGCGGCGGTTGATTTATTCAGGACGGCAATCTGGGTGGGGTTTTTAATCAGCGCGCCGGTTCTTTTAGCAGGGATGGCCGTCGGTCTGATCCTGGGGCTGCTCCAAGCGGTGACGCAGATTCAGGAGCAAAGCCTCGTGTTTGTTCCCAAGGTCGCCGTCATGGTCATTGTATTTCTGCTCACACTGCCATGGATGCTGGTGCAGATGATTGAGTATTCGCAGGAGTTACTGAGAGGCATGTCGGGGACGATTTATTAGTGTAAACAATAGTCCGAAATGTAAAAAACACGGCAAGCGATATAACGTGGCTTTTTATGCAGGGCCAATGACCGAGGGAAAAGAAGGTCCGCGAAGAAGGCGGCGACGGGAAAAAGAACGAATGCCGAGTCGATGAC
>NZ_JACIYL010000053.1 GCF_014359955.1 Thermogutta sp.
ACCGGGCATGATAGTCCATTCCACGCGCTGATTCGTCAGCATGTACTGGTCCTGGCCGCGAACGCTGGCCACAAGGATCACCTCTGTTCCGACGGCGGCCGCCGTTTCCTGCGGCACGACCGTGAATTCTGAACAGTCTCCAGGAAGGATGGGGCCCGGGACTTCTCGGTAGTATTCCCCGGACGCAGCAGGGGGTGGGGCGGTGCCGGGAACGGCGGCTGGCGGAGGGGTGGTTGCAGGGGCAATGCATCCGCCCACCACAGCGGCAAGGAGCACGAAGGAATACCGTGCGCTGTGGTGCCACGGGCAGGAACCGCAGCTAGGCGGAGCACTCCACAGTTTCATGGATCTTTCATAAATGCGGGACGCCGCTCCTGTTTATGGTGCGTTCACGCGTGGCCAACGGGTTGGCCTCGCCGGAGCCCGGTTCGCAATCCGCTGTCGCGAGTCAAGTTTTTCTGCAGACCTGGACAATCGTGTCGCCGCGGGAATTTTTGTCGAACACTAGCCCGGCCGAAAGATCGTTGCACCGCCGTGCCTGTCTTCGAGCTGGCGCCTTCGGGCGTAAAACGTTAACTATCTAAAACGCTAAATGTCGGAGAGATTTCCTTCCGGCAAACACCGTCCAGCAACGAGCACCACCAGGGAAGTGCTCTCCGAGGCTGAACCTCCCGCCTGTGGGCTAGGATCGAAACCTCTCCCCGCGGCTGTTCACACAAGTTCCAAAAGGCGCGAATACTCCGATGACCGGGAAATCTCGGACGCATCATAGGCGATTTGTGAAAAATCGTGAAGAGCAATTTTGGTAAACTGCGCGGTGTGTATTGAATAGAGGGGAACCCGTCCAACGAGGTGGCTCAGTTTCCCTTTATTGCCTTGTCTTTGCCAGTTGCCTCATCTCAACAGTGTCGCTCCAGGCGAGTTTTTGGTGTGGAGTGAGCGTAACGATTGTGACGATTTTATTGAGAACGGGACCGGCGTGTATCCCTGCCCACTTGGCATTGACCCGGCGGCCAGCCTCAAGGACAATCCCCCGCCGGGAAACAACTGCAACCTGGCTACGGAATGACTTCCAACAAGATCAGGACCTGCCCTCATGAGGACCTTCCGCTACATCCTCCATCGGATCGCAAGTTCGCCCCTGGTTTGGGGGGGAGCATTGTTTGCCGCCTACCTCTTCCTCGTTAAGTCTGCTGACTGGCCGGGAGCAGACTTTCTCCGCCGATACACAACCGGGCACCCCATCGAATACATCGAGACGCTCCTTTTCTTCCTCGGATTGAGCGCCCTTGCGTCCAAGGGATGGCGCGTGGCGGGAGAATGGGCGCACCTGGCGTCTTTGCAGGCTGGAAAGTCGCTCCGCAATACAACTCTTCAAGAGCTCTTGGAGGCGGTCGATGCCCACGCGGGGGCTGCCAGAGAGAGCACGTTCCTGCGTCATATCAGGGCGGGCATCCTCTACGTCCAGCGGCGGCACTCGAGCCGGGGGCTGGACGAGTATTTGAGAGAGCTTGCCCAGGAAGAGGCCGAGAATCGCCGTGCCGACTACGGATTTGTGCGGCTTGTGGTCTGGGCGATCCCCATTCTGGGATTTTTGGGAACAGTGGTGGGGATCACGCTGTCCCTGGGGAACCTTTCTCCCCAACAACTCGAAGAAACGCTCCCCACGGTTATGGGGGGACTGATGGTGGCCTTCGACACAACGGCCCTCGCGCTGGCCCTTTCCATGATTCTCATGCTCGTCCAGTACGCGGTGGATCGAGCAGAGCAAAGACTGGTGGCGGTTGTTTCCGACCGCGTGCAGGAGACACTGCTTCCCGTATTGGCCGACGAATCCGCGGGACATCAGGACACGGAGGTGCGGCAGGCGTTAAGGGATATCGTCCAGGCATGCGAAGAACTCGTACACATCCAGATCGAACTGTGGCAGCAAGCCCTCAAAGAGCGGGACGAAGCGATAAGGGGATTATGGGATCGCACCGGTCAAGCACTGGAACAGGCCATGGCCCGTGCCCTCGATACCACGGCCGAGCACCATGCCCATCGCTTGCAGGAGATGGAAAAAGCCCATCTCCAACTGCTGGCTGGTTGGGCGAAAAATGTGCTGGAGCCGCTCAACGTCCAAATGAACTCGGTGGGTGAGGTGCTCCGTCGATCTGCCGAGGTCCTTGCGGAGCTGGAAAATCGCCTCCGCGAGGACTCGGTGGCGTGGCGAAGCCTTGGTAAAGGTGTCGGAGAACTGGCCGAACTGCAGCGGCTTTTGGAGCAGAATCTCTCGGCTGTGGCATCGGCCAAGCATTTCGAGGAGGCTTTGGCAACCCTCGCGGCGGCGGCCAATCTGCTGAGCGCGCATCTTCACCGGCTTCCCGCCGATGGGGGCCCGAGGTCGGAGGTGCATCCCCCCAAGGCGAAGGCAGCATGAAGCGGCGATCGCGGCGCTCCATTTTGGGGAGCGACAACCCGGTTTCTCTGTTTCCCTTCCTCGCCGTGCTCATTTGCACGATGGGGGTGCTCATACTCCTTCTTGTGATCCTTGTCCGACAGGCCCGGTTGAAGGCCGTGGCTCAGGCTCGGGCGGCGAGGGTGGGTTCGGTGGCTGAGGAGGCCCTACCCTCTGCGGAGAAGCTGCGCCAATGGGAAGAAGATCTCCAGTGGCAGGAAGAGCAGCTCCGTGCCAGCCGTGATCAAACACAACAGCAACTGACGGAAGCGAGGACCCTGTTGGGACATGTGGAGGATTCCCTCCGCCGTTTGCGGGACGAAGGGATTCTCTGGCAGGAGAAGTTGCGTCAGCTCGAGGCCCTCCAGCAAACGGCGGGTATGGAGCGAAAATCGCTCATTGAATCGCAGGAAGCAGAACTGGCCGAGTTGCAGAGAAAGATTGCCGATCTGAAGCGGAAAATAGAGGAGGCGAAGCGGCAGCCGTCGGCTCGGAGTTACGCGATCATCCCCTATCAGGGACCACACGGCACGCGCCGCCGGCCTATTTATCTGGAATGCCGAAGCGACGGCGTGTATCTGCAGCCGGAAGGAATTCGCTTTCCCCCAGAGGACTTTCTTGGGGCACTGGGACCGGGAAATCCTCTCGACGCGGCGCTGCGTGCGGTACGCGAAGAATGGCTGGCACGCCGCGAATTTGACCCGGACAAGGACGGCGAACCGTATCCTCTCCTCATCGTTCGCCCCAGCGGAATCGAAGCGTATTATGCAGCCCGGGCGGCGATGATGTCGTGGGGCACGGAATTTGGTTATGAACTTGTGGAGGACGACTGGACCCTCTCCTACCCGCCACCGGATCCCCGCCTGGCGCAGGTGGTCCAGGATGCCGTCGCGTTGGCGCGACGTCGCCAGGAATTCCTGGTTCAGTCGGCCCCAGGAAAATACGGCAGCCGACCTCGCCGCTTCCGACCGGCACCCTACGTGGGTGGAGCCGTTGAAGATATTTCTGAAGAAGACGCGTCCAGCAATGCCGCGAACGATCCGATGCTCGCCCGGTGGCAGCAGAAAACGCGTTGGGGCGGCGCGAACAACCGCGAGATTTCCGGCCCTGGGTCAGGAATGAGAGGTTCGGCGGAAGAAAACCAGGCACAACCGCCGTCCGGTGGTGTGCCCACGAGTGCCGAGTTCGTTGTGACGGACCAACCCGTGCCGTCTCAGGGTTCGCGGGGTTCAGCCGCCAGTCACCCCATCCCAGGTATCGCGAGGCCGCATGATTCAAACCCTGCTCGCGGCGGAGGGGGCGATAACCAGGTCACGCCGTCTTCGGCGGATGGATCGGCTTCCCGTGGCGAGGCGGGCACGGCGTATCCGGAATCACTTCGGCCGTTGGCAGACCGCCACGGCGAGGGCTGGGCTCTCTTGCCACATGATCGGGGCATGATTCCTGTCACCCGGCCGATCAAAATCGAGTGTTTTCCTGACCGGTTTGTCCTGGTTCCGGACAATCCTCTCATGGCCGCTCGGGTATTTTTGCTCGATCAGGGGCCCGAAACAGCCGTGGAAGACATGGTGAAGGCCATCAGAGAATACATCACGAGTTGGGGAATGGCGGGCCGAGGGATGTACTGGCGTCCCATTCTTCGGGTTCATGTGGTACCGGGTGCGGAAAAACAGTTTGACATGTTGCAACGGCTTCTCGCGGGAAGCGGGTTGCTCATTGAGAAGGTGCCCGAGGTGAAGTGACCAGGGTGGGTGAGGCGTTCATCGAAAGGGTTGACTGAAAACGGCCTGGAGCAGCACGACAGGACGACGTGTCATGGAGGACCAGTACAGCGCCGGATACGATTCGTTCCTCGACACCGTGACCAATATTGTGGGCATTCTCATCATCCTGGTCATGGTGGTCGGAGTGCGGGCGCAACACGCGCCGGTCAATCTCGTTTTACCGGAAGATCCCACGCTGAAGGAACGCGAACTGCGAATGGAGGAACTGCAACGACGGTCCGCGCGTCTGGTTTCGTTGCGCAAGGACATTCTGGAACTCGCTGAAAAAATCGAGCAAACAAGTGTCGAAATTAAAGCACGTCTCGCAGAACGCGATCGGCTGGCCCTGGTGGTGGGATTATTGAAAAAGGAGTACGAAGAAAAGTCCAGCCAGCTTAGTGGTGACGCAACCCGACAGCAGGAACTTGTACGGGCCCTGGCGGAGGCACACGAGGAGCTTTCACGACTGGAGCGGGAGGCTGCTGCCCAGCAGGACCGGACGGAAGTTGTTCAACTCGTCAACTATCCGACCCCGCTGGCAACTCCCAGTGATCATGAAGAGATCCATTTCGTGATTGAAAAAGGGAAGATCACTTACATCCCGCTTGATCGTCTGCTGGAAGAACTCGTCGCCGATGCCCGCCGAAAGCTTTATCGCCTGCTGGAAGTACCGGAAATCACAGGAGTCGTGGGGCCAATTGGTGGATTCAAAATGGAGTACTCGCTCGTGCGTCGTCACGTGTCGGGCACCCCGGGCGACGGCAACATGATGACAGGGGCCTACGCCCAACTCCGTCAATGGGTCCTGGTTCCCACCGGCATTGGTGGTGAACCGGTCGATCGCGCGCTGGAGGAGACATCGGAGTTTCGCAGGCGTTTGGCTGGCTACCGGCCGGACAAAACGGTTGTCACCCTCTGGTGTTATCCAGACGGCTTTAAAGACTTTCGTCGGCTGAAAGATTTTCTTCATGAGCGTGGCTACTCGGTGGCTGGCCGACCTCTTCCCGAGGGTTTTCCGATCATGGGGTCTCCCGCAGGCACGAAATCGGCTGCCCAGTGACTGGTGAACCGCTAAAATCGGCCCAAGCGGCCCGTCGTTTCGAAGAGGTGCCATCCGCAACTGGGCAACTTGCGGGACTTTTCTTGACTTTCCCGGCGACTGTGTGTTTGTTTAGAGTGTAACCACACAGGAAAAGGAGGGGACGTCCACCATGGCGCCAGCCATCAAGCCGATTCCGCTCAACCGTGCGATCCCACCGTTTTATGTGGGAATCGATCTCGGCGGGACAAGCACCAAACTGGGATTGGTCGATGATTTAGGTCGGCCGGTTTGCCATTCCCGAGAATTTCCCACGCTCGTGGAGAATGGTCCCCAGGATTGGATTCAGCGGATCAGCGAAACGACAAGCGAAATGATCCAATCTTCGGGGTTGGAACCCACCGAAATTGCACGAATTGGGCTGGGCTGCCCGGGCATCCTCGATTTGCGAACGGGCGTCATGGTCAATCCCACCAATTTCCCTGGCTGGGGAGGCTTTCCCATTCGGGATCGCCTCGCCGACGCCTGTGGAATGCCGGTCGTCATGGCCAACGATGCCTCGGCGGCCGCTTACGGGGAACTGTGGATCGGTTCAGGCCGTGGTTTTCATAGCCTGGTGTTCCTCACTTTGGGGACGGGCGTGGGGTGCGGCGTGATCATCGGGGACCTGATCATCGAAGGAGAGCATGGACACGGTACCGAATGTGGGCACATTCTCGTGGATCCCTCCGACACGGCACCTGTTTGTTCTTGCGGGAAGCGCGGCCATCTGGAGTCGTTTGCGAGTGCGACAGGCCTGGTGCGCCGGGCCAAAGAAAGGATGGCCGCGGGCAAGGCACCAGCTCTGGCAGAACGTGTCGCCCAGGGCGAAAAGCTGACTCCTCTTCTTATCGCCCAACTCGCTGAGAACGGTGACAAACCTTCGATAGAGTTGGTTCTGGAGACCGCCTATTACCTCGGGCTGGGGATTGTCACTCTCTTGCATACTTTCGATCCGACGGGCCTTCTATTGGGTGGGGCGATGACATTTGGCGGTATGAAGTCCCCTGTGGGACGACAATTCCTCCAGCGCATTCGGGAGGAAGTGCGGGAGCGGGCCTTTCCCACTTTGGCGGAAAAAGTCGTGATTCGATTTGCCGCATTGGGCGGGGATGCCGGTTTCATTGGCGCGGCAGGGATCGCCCGTCTTGAGCAGCGCAAACAGCGATGAGATCGGCGAGTTGCGTTTGCCCTGAACTTGTCGCCTGTCCTGCTGGCTCATTCGAGTTCCACACGAGGATCGAGGATCGAGTATCCCAGGTCCACGAGCATGTTGGCACAGTACAGCAACAGTGTGAAAAGCAGGACGAGCCCCATGGCGAGGGTGTAGTCCCTCTGGATGGCCGCCTCGACAAAATGCATCCCCACACCGGGGACGGCGAAAATTTTTTCTACAACCGGAGACCCCGTGATGATTCCCGCCGTCGCCGGACCAAGGTAGGAAATGACAGGGGGCAGGGCCAGGGGCATGGCGTGCTTGAAGATCACAAGCATCGGCGCTACACCTTTGGCCCGGGCTGTACGCACGAAATCCTGATTAAGAACGTCGAGGAGGCCGGTCCGGACCAGGCGGGCGATCGACGCCGCGTAGGGTAATCCGAGGCTGATTGCCGGCAAAACGAGATGGGAGCCGCTGCCCCAACCGGCTGCTGGGAAGACCGGAATTAAAAACACCAAAAAAATGATAAGAATGCCTGCCAGGATAAAATTGGGGACCGCCAATCCTACCGTGGCGGCAAGCATCAGCGATCGGTCCCAGATGGTGTTCCGTGCTACGGCCGACACCACGCCCGCTGCAACCCCCAGTGTCAAGGCCAGCCCCAGAGCCGCAATTCCTAATGCAGCGGAAATGGGCAGGCCCTGCGCGATCACTTCATTGACTGTAAAATCGGCCATCCGGTAGCTGTAGCCGAGATCCCCCCGCACAACGTTGCCGAGCTCACGCAAATACTGCCGCCAGGCGGGCTCGTCGAGGTGGTATCGGGCGGCCAGATTCTTTTCAATCTGCGGATCCAGGCGGCGTTCACGGTCGAGTGGTCCACCGGGCACGGCACGCATCAGAAAAAAGCTGACCGTGAACACGACCCAGAGCGTGATCGCCAGCCAGATCAATCGGTTGATAAAGAACCTGAGAAACATCCTTCAGGCCGTAATCGCCACATTCCCCTGTTGTTGGCGGCAATCGACCGCCGTTGATTGGAAATGTGCCTCCGTCTCTGCTTCAACGGATGCCGCAGTGATCCAGGATTTGTTCAGGAGAGGCCCGATAGCCGCTGTAAAAAGGCCCGAAGTCAGCGTACCGGGCACTGGCCTCGTCGAATCGCATGCGGTAGACAATTTCTTTAAGATACTGGGGATTGCGCGCCCACAAAGTCACCCCCCATTCCCAGTCTTCCAGCCCGATTCCCACCGTCACAAGCTGCGTCACCCGACCGGCGAACTTCAGCCCGGTCTCGCCATGTTCGGCCATGAGGCGTTCCCGCTCTTCAAAGTTGAGCATGAACCAGTTTGCCTCGGGACGACGTCGTTTATTCATGGGGTAAAAACAGAAAGCCGGCCAGTCCGGCAGGTCGGGATTCAGACGTTGTTTCCGCATGATGTCATATCGTTTGGCGTATTGCGAGGTCCGTTGCACGAACTCGGGGCTTTCCGGAGAAAGCCCTTCCTTTTGCAAACGCTCCGCATAAGCCTCGGGAGTGGGCAGGTACTCCGAAACCTCTGTCAGGGAGATAAACGACCAGGTGGGAATAAGTGCCGCGCCCATCGCGCTCCCCATGAGGCGATGATGAAGTCCATCCAGCTTGAGCGGATCGGCATCCAGCATCATCAAACCGAAGTCAGCCTTGTGCCCCATGATGAGGTAGGTCTGAAGTCGTGCCGGCGCTGATTCCGCTGGAGGCGTCAAGACCTCGCGAAATTCCTCACAGGCTTGTGTCTTTTCGGCCGGACTGAGACGCTTTAAGGCTTGCCTGTCGAAACGGTAGAACCAGTGGTGGCAATGCCATCCCTCTTCCGGCTGGAGGGAAATGGCTGGGCGTGGTGCCGTTTCCGGATGTTGACTCATCATGGTAGGAATTGCCTCCTGGTTTCACAAACATCCGCGAGTAAACCTCACTTGACAGGGAGGTACAACCGTTGCGAATTTAGAATTCTTTCCGGCAACGATTCGGCGGGCAAGCGATCGGCCTCATGACGCGAAAAACGAGTTTGGTTGAAACAAGCACGCTTTTCTCCGCGCTACATGCCATAAGGGTAGGTCTCCAAATCCACAACACCACTTTGCCGAACGGCGCGAAGAGCCTTGGCATACTCAATGAGCAATTTTAAGGAATAGCGTAACCGCTGGCGAATGGTGGCATCTTCCGGGCTGGCCGGTGCTTCCCCATGCAACATCCGGCTGACGTTGCGGATAATGACATGTTCTGGGATATAGCAAATCCGCGTATTTTTGTAGCTGCTCAAGCGCAGTTCAGCCACAGGATAGCTGCCACCCAGCGAGGCCGATACCGTGATGATTAACCCAGGCTTGTGGGCAAGGACTTCCTTGTCGCACAGAAGGAAGAAATTCTTAAGTGCCGCCGGAACCATGCCCGACCATTCGGGTGAAATCACCACGAAGCCTTCACACGCCCGCAACTGTACCATGACTGGTTGGAGTAATTGTGCCCACTTGTCACTACCGCTCCACACGCCTTCATCCCAGAATGGAAACGGTGTGTCAGCGAGGTTCAGGAGATAGGTCTCCGCTACGCCCAGCTCGCGGAGTTGCTCTTTCACGTACCTCGCCACTCGGTGGGACTCGCCCTGCGGCCGATGGCTTCCCGAAATAATCCCAATTTTCATACGCAAGCCCTCTCTTGTTCGCGCGTTTCAGGGATGGCATCCTTCGTGATCAATATGGCCGTCGCAAGCCAGCAATTCATCTTGCTGGCCACAGCCGCTTGCAAAGCCGTGCGCGGTGAGGTTTGCTGGTTCGCAATTCTAAAGGAAGATCGACGTTCGGTGACAACCCCGGCTCGCTGATAGGGGCAAGCCGAGTGCGTAAAGGACGACAATCCTCGGCATAACTGCCGGCTGTTCGGTCAGCTCCATAACGGTCGAGGACGCAACACGGCCATCCACTCTGTGCCATCCGAACAAATCCGCTCTCCACAGTCCAGCGGTTCGGTTCCCTCCCCGCTTGACGTCCGCCGGTTGTATTGTACACTTGTACACGACGGACTCCTGTGTCAGTGTTGAACGAATCACCTATTGTAGGTCTCGGGTCAACGATGCCAGGCACCTGTCAGCAGCACGGGCCAGCGTGATGTGAATCGCAAGCAATCTGTATGTGGTGGCCGGGGCGATGGCCAGTCTCAATCGCGAGGCGTAACCCATGAATCCAACAGGATCGACGCAACGCACATTAACACCAAGGCAGCGTGAAATCCTCAACTTTATCAAGGCCAGCATTGAGCGACGTGGATATGCTCCGACGGTCCGCGAAATTGCGGCCCAGTTCAGCATCCGCTCGCCCAATGGGGTGCGCGGCCATCTGCGCGCTTTGGAGGCCAAAGGATTCATCGTGCGGGATGCGCATCGGTCGCGTGCCATTCGCGTGGCTGAATTCGCCCAATTGGGACCTCAGACCGGCAAACGTTCCTCACGATCGGGTTTGCCTCTGGTGGGGCGGATTGCCGCCGGTCTTCTCCATGAGGCGATCGAAAATGCCGAGACCTTCGACTTTGAGAGTCTTTTTAACAACAAGAACGGCGACTTGTTCGTGCTTCGAGTTCAGGGAGACTCAATGATCGAAGCACAAATCGCAGACGGAGATTACGTGATCGTTCGCCGCCAGGATGTCGCCGATCCGGGAAGCATTGTGGTCGCCCTGACGGACGAAAATGAAGCCACTCTCAAATACTGGTATCCCACCAAGCGCGGGGCAAAGCTCGTCCCGGCGAACAAGAATATGTCGCCGATCTTCGTGAGAAATGCACGCGTGCTGGGGGTTGTCATCGGGGTGGTTCGCAAACTCGATTGACGGGGCATGCCCCTGGCGGCGAGCAGCCCATCCCCGTGCCCACCTTTTCTGCCAAAAATGTCTTGCTGTTACACTCGTTTACGGACCCACCAACTTGGGCTAAGATGCAAACAGGATGTTGCATCGGTTGTTCGTCCGTTTCGGGGATTGCGGAAGAGAACGAGATGGGTTTTCGGTTTTTCTGTCCGCAGGGCCATATTCTGGAGGCCGAGGTCGACCAAGTAGGCCAGGCCGCCGCGTGCCCCTTTTGCGGGACGGCGATGCTCATCCCCCCGCCGAAGTCAGTACGGGAAACTGGCCCCGGGATCTCGTTGGCCCCGGCAAACGAACAACCGGAACTTCGCCAACCATCTGCCGTTGCGTCCCAGTTCGATTTCGCGCTCCCCGGTTCGGTGGATTCGCCGCGTATCGCTGCTACCGAATCTGCGCCGCCTGCCGAGAATGCTGCGGGGGTCGTAGAATCCGGGCCCAACTGGCCCTCCGTGCAACCCGCGGCAACCTTTCCGGCAAGCCAGGTGGCAGGTCCTGCGGTTTCGGCGACCGTCCCGGAGGTTTATCATATCCCATGCCCTCAGGGACATGTCCTGGAAACCCCCCGCGAGATGCTGGGCACCGACGCCATGTGCCCGTTTTGCCAGACTGTCTTTCATCTGACGTACGAAGCGAGTCAGGAGTACCAGGAGAAGCGTCGGCGGGAGATCGAACTTGCGGAACGGCGGGCGGCGCTGTTCTGGATTCGGCTGGCCATCGCTGCTGCGATCCTGGTAGTCGGTGGCCTTATTGCCATGATCATCCTTGCACCCAAGTGATCAGGACAGCCATGCTCCTATTCAAGAAAAAATTCCTTGCCGACATCCGGGAAGGGCGAAAGACACAGACAATCCGCGTGTGGAAATTTCGGCACATGCGTGCCGGACAGAGGAGCTACATACCGGGGGT
>NZ_JACIYL010000530.1 GCF_014359955.1 Thermogutta sp.
ATCGGCAAAGTTTTCCAAAAACTTGGTGGAAATTTCCCTGCTCACCAGCCGAAGGAGCCAAAATAACCTATTCCTGCGGGACAGAACGACCAGATTGGGCTATTTGACGAGGAAAAGTTGGTTAGGCGTGCCTGGTGGCATGAGGACAGGAACCAGGATACCCGCGGTGACAAGCTCGCGGAATTGCGAGGGCTGCACAAAGTCGGTGAATCCGTAGTTGCCCGGGGAGCGATAACGGGCAATCTCAAGCCAATTCACATAAACATAAGCAATTTTATGCATTTTTAACTCGCGTTGAATTTCTTCGGCGCTTTTGCCGCGCGTCATACGCTCCCAGGGCTGGTCGTCAAAGCAGGTGGCATACAGGACGGGCATCCTCAGGTCAAACACGGCCGCCTCCCCAACCGCTAGTAACCTGACATCCCGAGGGAGTCGGGAATAAAGCCCATTGAGCAACACGTGTTCCTGGCCTATACGCCCCGGGTCGTTCCATAATTCAGCGAGAGGCGCGAGAAAACGGTTGTAGACTGCGGCACCACTTGTGACGACAAGCAAACTCCACAGAATCGCTGCGAGAACAACCAAACGTCCGAGCCACCGCAAGCGGAGTTCGCCTAAAGTCACAAAGCCGGGACCACACAACACGCACAAGAATGGCAACAGAGGAAGCCAGAAACGATCGATCCGGTGAGTAAAGCACCACCAGATCAGAAAGATCCATCCGGTCTGGAGGAGCATGCTAAGGGCGAGTTTGTTACGTCGCAGTCTCACGGCTCCCACGATCGCAAACGGAACGACAAGCGCTCCCTGCCAGTCGCTTGTAAGAATGACTCTGAACACGTCCCTGGCCAAAGCCAACCCCGAAAAGCCAGGAGGACTGTGCACACGGTGCCAGCGCGCCGCTTTGGCGGCATCCCAGTTAACTCCATCAAGCAAAGCGTATCCCAGGGGATAAATGGGGTTACCCGTCAGAACGGCGTTTTTGGCGTACCAGCCCCCGCCTGCCAGACCGAGGCCGATGATGAAAAGGGCGATGCCCATGATCAGCGTCTTAGCGCTCCGTGTATTTTTCCACAGGAATTGACCGGCCAGAATTCCCATCGGCACAGCGCCGTACACGAGACCCGTGTATTTGATCGCAGCAATTGCGCCCGCCAGCAAACCCGCGGCAAACATGGCGGACAATTGGGGGATTTGGATCGAACTGACCTGTGCGGCGACGTCGCCAGGTGGTTCGCAACCGCTTTTTGCCTGGCTGCGCGGCAGCAGGGGCTGGACGCCACTTTCCCGTAACTTGCTTAAGCCAAGCGTTTCCCAGATCAACACGAACCCCGCGAAAACCATCACGGCGAGTGCGATGTCCACAAGTCCCGCGGCAGACACGGATATCACCCAGGGCGTGGTGATGAATATGGCGGCTGCGGCCAGCCCGGCGGCCGAACCGAAATAACGGCGGCTAAAAGCCAGCACCAACCAGGCGCCAACCAAGGCGTAAAGGCCGGTGATCAGTTTCCCAGCCAGCGCCCCTGTCCAAATATCGCCCAACAGCACCATTGCACCGAGGCTGTGCATCTCGGCGCCGAGCGGCATATTGGCGTAAACATTGTGCGGAAGAAAAGTAACGGCACCAATCTGAAAAAACTCTTTCGGCGCCTGGAGATGGTATTCCCGCACGTCGAAGTCCGTGGGGGGTAAAACCGCTGCCAGTAGCAGCAGTGTTCCGAACACGATCAGTGCTCCAGTAAAAATCAACCTGTCGGGGAGGGTTGACGCATCGCCCGAGTCTTTTCCGCACGTCGGGATTGATTTGCCGGAAAGCACGAACCACTTTAAGCCCGCTCCCCTGGAATTCCATACTTTCTGCGCAAAGAGTTTCCGCACAAGCGTCCAAGTGGCTACAGCGAGAGGGATTGCCACCCAGAAGCGCAACAGCCAGCGCGTCCAACCTAATCCGGCGAGGCCAGTGATCAGGATGAGATGGGATGAAACCGTAAGCCCCATCAAAACGGCGAGCGGGCCTTTTTCTCCCCGGGTGAACTGCTTGTCGACCTTGAGTTGCGAAAGCAGCCATTGTCCCCACCAAAATGCCGAGAAAAGCATGATAAATGCTGTAGCCAGGGCAGGAATCCGGTCTCCCAGGGCTATTTCCCCGTGTGACCCGGCCCACTGAGAGACAATCTGATCAAGCAGAAGCAGCAGCGGAAAAATCTCGAAGCGGCGCACGGGACGCTGGAAAGCCTGGGAGAGTGGCCGCCATTCGCATGCATAAAAAGCTATGGTATAAGCTACAATTGCGAGAATGACGGATCCGCGAATGGCCCAGGCACGGAAGGCCGCATGGTCCCCCCAACGGAACGTCGCATAGTCGCGATGAAGCGTGCCTCGCTTGGGTCCTGTCTTTTTCATTCCGTCAACAAAACAGGTAAAATCGGGTTTTTCGGCACGTGCATTGAATCCCCTGATACTTTCCCAGGGTAGCATGCAGACGAGGCGTCTTCACCATGGCACAGGCAAAAATCGAGGGCATATTTACGCCGAATATGGTTCCCTTGGATGATCACGGGAACATCTGCGAGTCCGAACTGCGCAGATACATTGATTGGCTCATCGAACGCGGAGTTCACGGGTTGTACCCGAACGGATCGACGGGGGAATTTGTGCGTTTCACACCCGAAGAAAGACGCCGCATCATCGAGATCACGGTGGATCAGGTGGCTGGCCGGGTCCCTATTTTGGCGGGGGCAGCCGAGGCCAACGTCAAAGAGACGATCGCCACGTGTGAGTACTACGCTCAGCTCGGTGTGCGCGCCGTAGCGATTGTGTGTCCGTATTACTATCGCGTCAGCGTGGAGAATATTTACGCGTATTTCTCAGAAATTGCCAGACACAGCCCTGTTGATATCACAATCTACAACATTCCCTGGCTCGCGTCCCCACTCGATCTTGACACAATTGTTCGGTTAGCTGAAGAACAGCCGCGTATCGTGGCGATTAAGGATTCATCAGGCGATCTCCCGCAGATGATGCGAATGCTTGCTGCTATTCGTCCGAGACGACCGGACTTCAGCTTTTTGACAGGTTGGGATGCCGTGCTTTTTCCCATGCTTCTGGTGGGATGTGATGGCGGCACGAAC
>NZ_JACIYL010000531.1 GCF_014359955.1 Thermogutta sp.
CGCCAGAGGGTGTAGGCCCCGACAACCATCAAGCCAACGTATGGAATAGCCACAATCATCAGGGTGATCGCCCACAAAATCGCCTGCCGTTTACGGAACATGGAAGTCCTCTTATTTAATACGTATTAAACACCTGAAATAATACTCGCCGATTTGTTGGCAGGGATAATCCGATCAAAGGGGATTCAATGCGCATGTGTTGCAGCGGACAGATTCTCATTTTGTCTTTCAGGTACTTTTCACCGATTGAAAAAGGCCTGCCAGATGTTTGTGGGCGAATTTCAATTCATTTTGAAAAATGCGCCTGATGTCGTCCGGCGTCGGCACGGCGCCCTTCTTGATTTCTGCAAAATACCATGCGAGGGTTTGTCCCAGGGCGTAGGTTGAGATCCCGCTGAAGGCCGCCGCGGCTGGCACACCCACCCAGGGAAACACCTTGAGCAGCTCACGAGCCACGTAGCGGATGCCCCAACGGGTGGCGAAGCCCCAACCCAGGGTTGCCGCCATATCCCAGAAACGTTCCCAGGTGAGTGGTTGATTGTAAATGGCGGCGAGCCGCTGGGCCATGAGAAATTGAATACCCAAAATCAAGGGCAAGTCGATTGCCGGAATGGAAACCGCCCCTGCTATCGCGGCTAGGAGAGCATGGTGGAGAATCACTCCCAGTGCCTTCTGACCGTGGATGGCTCCCACGTGACGACGCAGCTCCGGGATGGCCGCGATCATCGCCCCGATACTTGCCGGAAAGGCATTCTCGATGGCCTGCCAGAGCTGCTCCAGACCGTAAAACTGCGGGGTGTATCCATCTTCGGGCAGCGTAAAATCAATGGCCACAAAGCGGACCTTGTCCCTCGGGAACCACGAACGTTGCTCAGTGAGGGCACGGGCAAGGTCTTGCGGCACTTCCGGCGGGAAGGGCTCACGATCAAATGGATACGGGAGAATGTGACGCGGCTCACGCCAGGGATACCCATCATGAAGACACGTTTGGACCACAATCACCGGCCAATCGGGGTGCCGCCGCATCACCTGATGGATCACGGCTCGGACAGCGTCCTGTGCCAGGTCCATCGCCCGCATGACGGCCATCACGAGGTGTGCGTGCTGCTCGTGCCATTGCAGGTCCTCCGTGGGATCGTAATCGGCGTCGCCAAGACCGCGCGTGTCCAGGAACTCCAGAAGAGGCGACTCATGGCTCAGGAACGGATAACGCCACGATGACTTCGTGCAGGGCTCAAATCCATTTCCGATTTCCGCACGAGGATCGCCCGTGAGGGCTTGCACGATCGACGTCTTGCCCGCCTGGGCCTTTCCAACAAGCCAGATAACCGGCGGGGGCAGACGGTCTTTCAGTTCCTCTAACTTCCGGAGAAACTCGGGATTGTTGACCTCGGAGAAGTTGGGGGAGATCATACTCATTTCCGCGCGTAATGATTGTCGCCCATCCTAACTCATATTATGGTCCTGTGGCGGCGCGATAACACAAAAGGTCTCCGTCTTCGGTGGCCACCAGCAGAGCGTTTTGCACGACAACCGGGGATGCCGAGATGGCCCCGCCCACCGTGAGCGCCCAGGGCGACTGTCCGTCCCTGATGCGAACGGCGTAAACATGGCCGTCCAGCGAGGCTGCCAGGACCAGATCGTTGTCGGGATCGGCCTGGTGTGTTGCCCGCACAATGACGGGCGAGGCGTCCACGTAGCGCCGTGTGGGAAATCGCCACACGTGCCGGCCGGTGATGCGGTCGAAGCAATGGACGGCTTTGTCCCGACTTCCCACCACGACGTAGCGCTCATTCACTGCCGCCGATGCCCGAAAGGCTCCGCCCTCGTTTTCATTGTCATAACGCCAGACGACTTTTGCCCGTTTCCAGTCGATGCCAAAGAAGACGCCATTTTCCGTGCCTACATAGGCCAGAGAACCCACCACTGCGGGGGTCGAGCCGGTCGGCCCTTCCAAGTCAATCGCGGCGATTTCCCGGCCGTTCTGGATTTCCACCACATGGAGTTTTCCATCGCATCCAGCGATGAATGTGCGTCCCTCGACGATGGGGGGTGTGCAGCGGATTTGGTCGTGGCCACCGCCTTTCCACACAATCTCCCCAGTTTGTGCATCCACACAGTAGAGAAATGTGTCCTGGGATCCAAACACCACAACCTGTTTGCCGGAGGGCAGCGTCGCGAAGCCGGGGCCCCCGTCGATTTCCCCTTCTACCTCTTTTTGCCAGACAGGATCGCCGGTTTGTGCTCGCAAACAGTGAAAGCCACCGTTAATATCTCCTACGTACACATGGCCGTTCCAATAACCGGCAGGCGCAACAATTCCTGCGGGTGCCTTCCAGGCCCATCGTTTTTGGCCTGTTTGCAGATCGACGGCGTAAAAGTTGCCTTCGTTGCCGCCCAGGAAAACCGTATTGTCGGCCACAACCGGCGTCGCCGTGAAGGAATCGTTTTCGGCGGTGAAGGCCCACGCCTGCTTGGGCGGCTGATCGAATCGCCCCAGCACCAGGCCGGTGGCCGTGGGCGTGCCTCGGAAAACCGGCCAGTCGCTTCCAGAGATGATATCCACAGGCGTCTCCGTGGACGGCGGTTCGGCCGCGCTGTCGTGCACGGTGTTTCCGGATGGTGCACTCGAAGCCTCCTTACGTTCTTCAGCGTTTTGAGCGGGGCTGGTAGGAGGCTCAGTGTTTTCCTGTTTGACATTTTCCGAGCTCCCAGGCTCACTGAAGCAGTAGAGCGCTTCATCGGTTCTCAAAATGAGATCGCGATCGACCAGCGCGGGCGTGGCCAGGCAGCGGCCGCCAACTTCGTTGCGGGAGAGAAGACGGAACTCGTCTCCCGCCGCCACCACAAAGACGACGCCACGTTCGTTGACGGCATACAATCGGCCGTCGGCCGCCACAAGCGAAGCCGTGAACGTTCCCTCCAGCGGGGCCCGCCAGATCACCTCGCCATTGCCGGGGTTGTAGCAGGTCAGCCACTTCAGATCGGACAGAACATAAAGACGGTTGCGATAGACGATACCGGAGGGGATGTATGGCCCACCCCGCGGCAACTGCCAGAGGAGCCGGGCCTGGACCGATCTCTCCCCGCCTTCCAGGTGAAAGGCCAGGATTGGT
>NZ_JACIYL010000532.1 GCF_014359955.1 Thermogutta sp.
TTTCGGATGATGCCCCAAATGCCATTTACCGATGCAACTGGTGGCATACCCTTTTTGCTTCACGATCTCCGCGAGGGTGACCTCCGAAGGATTTAATCCGATCTGCGCTCCCGGCCCCAGTGCCCCAAAAATCCCCACGCGCACGTTATAGCATCCCGTCATCAGGCTGGCACGAGAAGCCGAGCACACCGCCTGTGAGACGTAAAAATCGGTGAAAATTCGCCCCTCCCGAGCCATTCGATCGATATTGGGCGTGTCGTAACCTTCCGCGCCAAACGGGCCGATATCAGCGTAGCCCATATCATCCATGAAAATGATCACGAAATTGGGCAGTTGTGTATCGGTGGCGGGATCGGCGAGAGTGACCGCACTTACACTAGCGAAGAAAAAGAGGCCCCCAAGCATACAGACCCATCGCATGGGAGTTAACATAGCGAATCCTCCGCTGTAAAGCGCCAAATGGTACAGGTCACCAAACGGTTCTTTTTGTCGTCGCACCCCCCTTTCGGGGCTTTGAAGCATGCAGTCAGGATGGCCCCAAGAATGCATGCGGGATTCTTTGATGCGGTCAGAGCCCTGGTTGTTCCCTGTTCATTCCGTGGTGCCCAGCAATTTCGAGAACAAATCCAGGCCGGGCAGTGGCAGGCCACCCGTAAACTCCGTCACAAGCTGCATGTGGCGTTCTCGGGCCTTTTGGATAGCATCTCGCATGGCCCCCACGAGCAGCTCTTCCAGCAGATCTTTGTCCTCCGGTTTAAGAAGTGCTGGTTCAATCGTCACACGGCGGGGGTCGGCAAGACCATCGACTTCCACCTTCACCAAACCACCTCCGGCGCTGCCGACAATCCGCTCTTCCTTCAGTCGGGCAATGACGCCCTCAAGCTTCTCGCTGATATCTTTCGCGTTTCGCAGCAAAGCAGTGAGTTGTGCGAGTTCCTTAAGCATGGTTCAGAACGTCCTGGCTTTGTTCTCCGTCAGTGCTGGACCGCTATTTCCTGGTACCGCGTCTTCGTTGGATGTTCCTTCCAGAGAACATCTCGCTGGAAAGGGTGCCATAAACCGCTCGCAAATATTTTAACGTAAAACCACCAGACAAGCACCCGCAACACAGCCCGTGCCCCTTCCCCGCTTTTTTCTGACGACGGGAACACGGACGTCCACGGAGGTTCGGGGCAGCCTGGAGGGACCTGCTTGTCAGGCTCGCTTCTCAACGTCCATGCTGCGTTGCGCATCGGCAGGCGCAACAGGCGTGTCCCTTCGTGTTCGACGGACGCTGTGGAAGGCGTCCCTCCAATGGGCCCGGGTTCCACACCGATCGAGCGTCCCGGTTGCCGCCCAATCATGAGAGGGACTGGCGGCCCATTTCCACCCGAGCCACGGCAGTTTCCTGTGTGTCACCGCGAACACAAAAACCGTTCGCTGGTAGGGACAATTCATGAATGACCCCTACGACTCACTGCGCTCGTGGCATGTCATCGGTTTTTGCAAAAGTGGCGGTGGCTCAGCCAGAGAGCCCCTTGTCAGGCCACGGGGGTGCTTATCGCGGTACCCGTGTTAACGCAAAAGCCGTTGAAACCCCAGGTCTGGCAAGGGTAACTGTCCACTAACACGGCGTTCCCACTTTTGAGTGGGCATGCCCGGCAAGGAACGCGAGAATTGTCCATTAGTTTCTACTGGTTGGTGTTCCCTTCCGGCGCCAGAGCGTCAGCCTGGAAGTCAATCTTCTAAATCATCGCTGTCATCGTCCACGGAATCGGCAGGTTCCCCGGCTTCCATTTCCAATGGGGTGTCGGGGGGCTGATCGACGGTTTTTTTAGTCGGCGGCAGGATGGCCACTGGTCTTGCGCCAAATATCTCCACCGTCTTACGAATCATTGGTTCCTGAAGCACATCGAAGAGGGAACGTTCCCCTGCGACAGACGGCCGGGGCGAGACCTCTGCATCTGGCTCCTCAGAAACCACAAATTCCAGCCTGACAGGATGTCCGACGATTTCCCTGATCGCTCGGTTGAATTTCTCCTGATTTTCAGGACGGCTGCAATAGTCACACGAGAATTTGTGATCCTTCCGAAACGTCACGATGAGTTTGCCACCGTCCTCGAGAAGAAGATTATGATAGGCCTTCGCGTGTTCCGCCACCATTCCCCCGACTGCTTCGTAAACGTGCTTCCACACAGTCGCCAGATTGTCCGGAGTCAGTTGCGTTACATTCCTGCCTGGCTCGCCGGCCTCCGTTTCTGCGGAACCGGCTCCGAAGGCCCTCTGCCGCTGGAGAGCCACCTCCTCTTTCATCTTGTCGATGGCCTGCCTGGAATTGCCACCAGATTCGGATGGCGAACGGGCATTTCCAGGGCTTGGAAGGAATGGAGCCGGAGGTGAAACAGCACTGCGAGCCGGCGCGCTGCGGGGCTGAGGTGTACGCCCACTCTGCGATCCGCCACCCCCTACGGACGGAACCGCGGAAGACAGTTGCGGAAAGTTTTCTGCCTGGCCGCTCTTCAGGATTTCCAGCAAGCGATGGACGGAAACGAGGTCGTCCAGGCGGCTCATCCGCGTAAAAGCCAGCTCCGCCAAAACGCGGTCGTAAGTGACGGCACGCATCCTGGCCAGGGTGTGGTCCAGAATCTGCATTGCAGCGACCAGACGTGGGAGTCCCCACTTTCGGGCTATTGTCTGCACCCGTTGGCCATCCTCGGCTTTTGCCGTAAGGAACAGTTGCGGGGAGCCCCCCACTTCTGCAACCAGGCAGTCCCGCAGGAAAGTGAGAAACTGTTCGACGAGCAGAGCCGGATCAGCCCCTTCCGTGATGGCCTGGTGGAAAGTCTCCAGCACTCGGGCGACGTTTCCCTCGGCGACGGATTCTGCCAGAAGTTCCAGGACATCCGACCGCGTCATTCCAAGGAGATCGTAAACGTCCTGAAGCTTGATCTCCTTGTCCGCGAAGGCGAGCAACTGTTCGAGAAGGGACTGGGCGTCCCGCATGGATCCGCCCGCCCGCTGCGCCAGCAGTTCCAGAACACCGGCTTCCGCCGCGACATTTTCGCCTTCAAGAATCTGTTTCAAACGGGCAACGATTGTCTGACTCTCGATACCGGCGAAGTCGAACCGCT
>NZ_JACIYL010000533.1 GCF_014359955.1 Thermogutta sp.
GCCGCAGATAGGTCTTGTTGATGCCTGCAATCGGGCTGATGCTTCCACAGGTGTCGCCGTCCATGGTGGCATACCCGACGGCCGCTTCCGATCGGTTGCTGGTGGTCAATAGTAAGGCACCTTTCACATTCGCCAGCAGCCAGGCACTGGGGCCGCGAGCGCGGGCCTGGATATTTTGCAGAGCGATGTCGTGCTTGTCCCACGTCAGGGGATGCCCGAGAACCTCCTCGATACGCTTGACGTACAGTGTCACGATTTCGTCCACGGAAATGCACGACATGGTCGCACCGAGGGAGGTCACCACGGCCGTGGCCGCCTCCCGAGTAGCGGGACTGTTATTCCGAGTGGCCTGGTAAATACAGTGAAGAAGTTTTGCGATCCGCTCCTGATGAGTTTGAGTCGTCCTCAACTCGGGAATGTGGCTGAGGGCCTGGCAAAAGGCTTCGTGACCCAGCTCCTGGTGAGCCGCTTCGACCATGAGAGCCGCCAGGCAGGCCACCGCCGAGGAGTCGGCACCGCCGCTCACGCTGACGACAAATCCCCTGGCCTTGCTCTTGCGGAGATAATCGAACAACCCAAGCATGACCGCCCGCGCGAATTCCTCCTCTTTAAGATGTGGTCCCGTTTCCCACGACGGCCACTGCGCCATTTCCACGGATGGCTCGATATCCGGAAAATTCCAGGGAAAATTGACCACCCCATCGTTGCGAAAAGCGAGATGAGGATCAAAGCCGGCTGAACGAGCTCTGTTCACACGGTTAAGCTCCACATCCACGACGCCCGTACTGACCGTGACCGGCCGAAAGCTGAACCGTGGTCCTGCGGCGATCATCCGTCCCTGCGAGGCAATCAGGACTCCTCCGTCATAAATGACCCGCCCGGCTTCATTACCCATCAGGTTGGTGTAAATGTATCCCACATGGAAGGCCCGGGAACCTTCCACCACGAACCGCTTGCGCACCTCGTATTTGCCGAACGAGAAATGACTCGCACTCGGATTGAGAATGAGATCGACTCCCCGCGAGGCCAGCTCGCTCCCCGGGCGTTGTGCCACCCAGGCATCCTCGCAGATCTCAAAGCCGAGTCGAATCCCGCCCACGCTAAATACGTAGTCACCGATCGGGTAATTGCGGCCGGCTATCTCAATCTGATCGCACACCCCCGCCGGCCAGGGCTTGAACCACCGGGGTTCGTAATGGAGGCCCTCCGATGCCAGAAACTTCTTGGGGACAAAGCCGAGGATTTCCCCATCCGCGACCAGGCAGGCGGAATTGAATACGGCGCATCGGTGGAAAAGGGGCAGTCCCAAGGAGACGATCATCCCCTTGGTATGGGGCAGACACTCCATGAGCACTTCGAGTGCTGTCTTGTGAACGCCCGGCGAAAGAAATGCGTCCTCGCACCCGTAGCCCGTGATGCATAGTTCCGGCAAACATACGATGGTTGCCCCTTCATTTCGGGCAACTTCGATGGCACGCACGATATTGGCCAGGTTGTTGGACCAATCAAGGGGCGTCTGATTGACGGTCGCCCCTGCCACGCGGACCCGACTCATGGTGAAAGCTCCTCGTGGTGCAAGCGGAGTTGGCGACGGCGGCGGGCAACGCCGCGAGCCATCTTCACCGGGAACGCTTTTGCCCCGCGCAGGGAAAGGTACTCCGCAGGAAAGGCAGCAAGCTGGTCCTGAACATACTCCCGAATTTCTTTCAGACTCCTCTCCGTGTAAACTGGTTCGCTCCCAATCCAAAGCGGTTGCAGCAACTCCGTGGTACCCTCAGTTGAAGATTTCTTCCGTCCCTGCGCGGGAAACTGGAGTTCCCGGGAATCGCGTTCGTCATAGATGACGTCCATCTGGGGCTGGCCCGCCACATGATACCGACGGACGCGTAAAATCCCTGGCAGGGTCTGTTTGGCGGATTCCGCCGAAATTTTCATTCGATCGTGCCAGTTTCCGTTTCCATCCTGGATGGCCGCCAGTTTGTAAACCACGGAAAGCGCCGGCTCATCAAAGGCCGTGGTCAGCCGTGTACCAACTCCCCATGCGTTGATCTGGGCCCCTGCGGCTTTGAGACGGCTGATCCGATACTCGTCAAGATCCCCGGAGGCAAGGATGAGCACATCGTTCAAGCCAGCCTCATCGAGCATCTGCCGGGCCTTCTGGCTGAGTGCCACCAGATCGCCGGAGTCCAGACGAATTCCCACCAGCCGATGTCCATTTTCCTTTAACTTCTGGGCGACCTCGATCGCGTGCTTAACTCCCTGGATTGTATCGAACGTATCCACCAAAAGCACACAACTGGAGGGATAACTTTCCGCGTAAGCCTGGAAGGCCCTCCGCTCGTCGCCGAACGCGAGAATCCAACTGTGAGCCTGGGTTCCCCGAACAGGAATATTCCACAGTTTGCCGGCCAGGACATTGGAAGTCCCCACACACCCGCCGATATACGTCGCCCGCGCTGCAATGAGCGCGGCCTCAAATCCCTGCGCTCGCCGCAGGCCAAATTCGATGACCGGATCGGGCCGGGCGGCCAGCGTCACCCGTGCTGCCTTGGTGGCCACCAGCGTGGCAAATCCCACCAGATTGAGAAGCTGTGTCTCCAGCAGTTGTGCCACTAACAGTCCAGCCTGAACCCGCAAAAAGGGCTCGTGGGCAAAGATGAGGGTTCCCTCCTCGACAGCAAGGACCTCCCCTTCAAAGCGCAGACCGGCCAAATAATCGAGAAATTCCTGACAAAAGAGGGTCCGGCCATCAGACGCTTTGAGAGTAGCCAGATAGTTAAGGTCCTCCTCGGTGAAACGCCATCGCTTCAAAAACTCGACCACCGCTTCCATCCCGCACGCGACGGCGAACCGTCCGCCAAACGGTGCCCGACGAAAAAACAGATGAAAAACAGCGCGGCGATCGGCCCAACCCTGGCGCCAGTAGCCCTGGGCCATTGTCAATTGATAAAGATCGGTCAATAGCGCTAGGTGGGAACAGATCGCCTTCGCGTAGCTCGTCATACAGCAACCGTCCTAAAAATCGTGCATGTTTTTTCCTATTATAAATCTTTTGCTTTTATCTGCCGGTGCAGGGGATTGTCTCGGTCAGTCACCGTCACCAGC
>NZ_JACIYL010000534.1 GCF_014359955.1 Thermogutta sp.
TGAAGAGACAGCGCCGGGAAGGGGTGAGCGTGATGAGGGACCTGAGCATCTCCGTGCTCAAGAACGACACGCGTTCCGTGGACGAGCTGGCCAGGATGGGCGACGAGTTCGTGCGAGCGAGTCGCAGAATGCGGATATTACCGGGGTGCACGAACGTGCTGGGGAAAAGGCCTGGCATCGTGAGTGGCCCTGCCGTTTTTTGGTGCCCTTCCAAGTGTGGTCCTTCCGGAACGAGGAGGCAAAACATGCGAGTGGGATCTGTAGCGAGTGCGGTTTTTGTTGTCTGTATTTATACAATCGCCTGTGGCGAAAGCATCTGGCAAGAAGGGGAACAGCCGACGGCGCAAAAGATGAACCGCCATCCTTGGTGGTATGATCAGGTGAAAAAAGAGTTCCTCTCGGGAGGTGACTGGATCAGCAATTTTTCAGAAGAGAAAGAAGGCACCGTCGAATACCGAATCCGTGTGCGAGAGGGCGGTGAATACGTTCTGTGGCTGCGAATCAATCCGGTACGCACTCGCGTATCCCTCAGCATTGACGGTGGCGGCTGGCGGGAACTGGATCTCTCCAATGCCCTGGAGGTCACCAACATCGCGGCGGACGGCAAAATCGATCTGCGTTTCATTGGCTGGGTCAATGCCGGGCGGGTGACGCTCGCTCCCGGTGAACACACCATTGCCTTCCGCTTCCATGGAGAATTGCAGCACCACGGTGGTCTGGACGCGTTCGTTCTCACCAACGAGCGATTCTCGCCGAAGGGGCTGGCCAAACCGGGCTCGCCGGAAACCCAGGCGGATGTCGTGACGGAGATCGGAACCTGGGCGTTCCAACCGAGTGAAGATCCCATCCGGCCCGGATCCCTCATCGACCTTCGTGACCTCAATGAGCCAATCGCCGGGGAAAAAGGTTTCATCCGGCTTTCCGCCGATGGAATGAGTTTCGTTCGCGGAGACGGGCAGCCCATTCGCTTCTGGGCAGTCGTGGATTATGGCTGGCGGATGGAACCCGACAAGATGCAGCGACATCTCCGCTGGCTGGCGAAACTGGGGGTGAATATGGTGCGCGTGCATGCCCAGTTGTGTGTGGAAAAAGAAGGGGCCAGATTGACGGACGTGGATGAAAAGGTCATCGATCAGATCCAGCGGTATGTCGCCGAGTGTAAAAAGCACGGCATTTACGTGACGATCTCTCCCTACTGGTCGCACACGCAGAAAATTCCGGCGAGCTGGGGACTCGATACGTACACGGGGCATTCCGGTCCGGAAGGGCTCATCTTCTTCGAAGAAAAACTTCAGAACGCCTACAAAACCTGGGTGAAAGAACTTTACACGCGCCCCAATCCCTACACGGGCATCCCCCTGTCGCAGGATCCTACCGTGGCGATCATCCAGGTGCAAAATGAGGATAGCATTCTCTTCTGGACTTCTCAGAACATTCGGGAACCGTTCGCCGGCAAGCTCCGCCAACTGTTCGCGAAGTTTCTCGTCAAGAAGTACGGCTCGCTGGAGAAGGCCCAGGCAGCTTGGGGCGGGGCCAAACACGAAAAAGACCGCCCTGAGGCTGGCGAAATGTGGATGGAAATCATCTGGCGGATGACGTCCCAGGCCCCGAAGCCCAATGCCGCCTGGGCGAAGCGGCTTGCCGACCAACTCGAATTCATGAGCCGTCTCCAGTACGACTTTTACGCGGATATGGCGAAGTATTACCGCGAAACGCTGGGATGCAGACAACTTTTGAACGCGACCAACTGGCGGACCGCCGATCCTGTGCTACTCGAGGATTGTGAACGCTGGACCTACACCGCAATGGATGTCTCGGCGCTCAATCGGTACACGGGGGTTATTCATATCGGCCCGAATAACGGCTGGCGGATCGATCCCAACCACTTCTATTTGAGTCAATCGTGCCTGGTCAATCCGGACGAATTCCCTGGCGCCCTCAAGCAAACGGTGGGCCAACCGATGATCCTCACCGAGGTGGCCTGGGTCCACCCGGGATTATATCAGACAGAGGGGCCGTTCCTGGCTGCGGTGTACATGTCGCTGACAGGGGTTGACGCATTTTACTGGTTCTCATACGGCGACGAATTCTGGACAACGGATCCCGTCTGGCCGTGGTGGAAAGTAGGCGGGCTTAACTCTCTCAAAAAATGGGAAGGCTCTGTTCCGACTCAGGCGGGGATGTTCCCTGCCGCGGCCGTTGCCTACAGGCTGGGGTACATTCGACCGGCGGACGAGCCCGCCGTGTACGAAGAGCGAAGTCTCCAGGGGATGTGGGAGCGACGCGTCCCCATCATCGCGGAAGCGGGGAAATTTGATCCTAATCGGGACCCCGGGGATTTTGCTCCTCAATCGCCGATCAAGCAGGAGGTGGATCGGTTGGCGTTTTTTGTGGGGCCGGTTCATGTTAAATTTGACGGCCAGGAAAAGAACAGCCGGGTCGTTGATCTATCCCGTTATATCGATCGAGAAAAAGGCATTGTCCGCAGTATGACGGGGGAAATCACCCTGGATGTTCGCAACGGGGTCTGCACGGTGAACACGCCCAAATGCCAGGGGTGCACAGGGTTTCTCAAGCGTGCAGGTGGGCGGTTCCGTTTTGACGACGTGACACTTACTTCCGACAACGATTACGCCACGATCATGATTGTGGCCATGGACAACCGCCCATTGCGGGACTCGGAGAAGGTCCTCGTTCAGCTCGGAACCACTGCCCGAATGACTGGCTGGACCGAGCGTGACGCCACTTTCGAATCGGGAGGGCAGAAGCTCCGGGGCAAGCAGATTCTCGATACAGGGCGACCACCATGGCGACTGGCGGATAACCGGGTCAAGCTTGCGCTGGACAACCCGTCGCTGCAACGAGCGATCGTTCTGGACGTCGATGGCTATCCCCGCGAGGAAGTCTCCCTGGAGCACCAAGGCGGTGCGGTCATGCTGGATGTTCCCCGCGACTGCCTGTATGTCATTTTGACGAAATGAACGGCCCGCGAACCGGACCAGGTTACCGAGGCAGAGAAGGAGGAATTACCGCGGTAGTACGAAAGCGCCATCCGGAACTCCGGAACTGCGCATAAAACAGCCTACCTGGTTGAGGAAAACCTTC
>NZ_JACIYL010000535.1 GCF_014359955.1 Thermogutta sp.
TCCTGTGGTGAATTCAGGAAGTCGTATGCCCGGTCAGTGAGAATAATCGTCAGGCTCTGGCTGATCAGTTGATCGCTGCCGCGATACACGCGATTTTCGATGCGCAACACCTCTTGCGTCGGAGGATTCTCGGCCAGGGATGGCAGACCCACGCCGCCCACCAGGGTGGCGATGGCCACAGCGCCGATCGCCCGCCCTAATGTGCGGAGAAATCCCAGCACGGATTGCGAACCGCCAGACTCTCTCATCATCTCGGACGTCGAATCTTTTGCTTTTCCTTTCGATGACGGTCTGTCAAAACGCAAAGGATAGCGAAAAAAACGGCTCCCACCAAGATCATTGCGGTCCGACACATCTCTCCGGAGGGACCTGCTCGTCAGGTCCGCTTGCCAACCTTGCCTGATCCACCCCAATTCGCTTGCGTTCCGGTACGGGTAATTCATGAATTGCCCCTACCACGATGCGGATGCCACGCGCAAAGGAACACCGGCCACGACGACCGTGCCCCTCCGAGGCGTGTCTCCGGAGGGTCCTGCTCGTCAAGTCCACCCCGGGAGCGCACGGTCCCAATTCATACGGCTTTCTTTCAAAAAGTTTCGCGCAAAATGATTGCACTCATGTCTAATGGTTGCTAAAATTGCCCGCGCGAGCCTGACGGTGACCGTTGATGACTGGGAACCGAAGGTTCTGCCGTGAATCCGGACGGTCTCCGCGCTACTGCCACAACCGGGCAGGAGGGGGTGAAGGGTCGCTTCTGTGGGGGAGGCGAAACGAAGGTTGGGTGACGCGGAGACAGTCGTGGGTTGTTGTCGTTGTTGTGTTTGTTTCCACAACCCTTTCGAAGGAGGTGACTCATGAAACGGCTTAGGCTCTCGCAGCGGACAGGTAGCGGTTTTACGCTCGTCGAACTTCTCGTCGTGATCGCCATCATCGGGATTCTCATTGCTTTGCTTCTGCCGGCAGTCCAAGCTGCCCGCGAAGCCGCCCGGCGATCACAGTGCACCAACAACATGAAGCAGGTGGGCCTGGGGTTGCAAAATTATCACGATACCTACAAAAGCTTTCCGCCGGGCGTGGTGTGGGGACAGGGATGCATGGGCGCTCCGGCAGGGGATACCTCCGCCCAGGACTATTGCCAGAACAACCAGGTTCCCCCAGCCTATCACCACACATGGAACGCTATGATCCTGCCTTTCATTGAACAGAAAACCGTGTACGACACGATCAACTGGAAGGCTCCCGCCTGGATTGGACCCGACCTTCAGGGTAGAAGCCCCCAGGGGGTGGTGAGCACGGCTATCCCGACGCTCCGCTGTCCTTCGGATGGAAATTTCCTGAAGCCCAACCAGTCCAACAATATCGCGATTACGAATTACCCGGGCAGTGAGGGATACCACTGGCATCCCAATCCTTGCTGCGTGGGTAATTGGGATCCCTGGAACGCTGTGCCGGACCCCATCACCCAGACCTGCACTATTCACGGTGTTTTCACGCAGACGCGAACGACCAACATGTCCCAGATCACGGATGGCACCAGCAACACGATCATCTGCTGTGAGAGAGACTCGGTCGGCTATTATGGTGGACCCATTCGGACCAGCGGGTCGGGCAAGCGCCGTTCCATCAGCGATGCCATCGCCTGCAGCGCTTTTTTGGGGACAGCCGTTGGTGGCTGGGGTGCCAACGAAACCGGCCAGCACGTGCAGAACGTCGATGGGGGCTCGAAGTCGGCCTGGTCCTGGTTCCGGTGGAATCCCGGCACCTATATGCCCACGTATATCGCTGCCTGGGGCCCGAACGCCGAATGGCCGAGTCCCTCGAGCTATCACCCCGGTGGCGTAAACGCCCTCATGGTGGACGGCAGTGTCCAGTTCATCCGCGACAACATCGCCTGGGGGACATGGTTCCGGCTCAATTCCATTGCCGATGGTCTTGTGCTCCAGTCGGCATTCTAAAGCGATGGTGAACCTCTCCCAGTTGGGTATGAGCGTATGGTTTCGGCAACAGTGGGATTTCTGAAGGAAGGAGCTGTCTATGCTCAGAGTGTTTGCGCTGGTTGTCATGGCAGGGTTGGCGTTGACCACCCTCGGCGGATGCGGGGGCAAGAAGCCTGAAGCCAATCCACAGTTTAATCCCGAGACGGCGAAGCAGCCCGAGAAGATTGCCAACCCGATGGAAGGCATCCAACCAGGTCCACCACCCGGTGGGCCACCAGCGGGGATGCCGGGAGGTCCGCCGGGGCCGGTGCGAACGGCTCCGTGATCTGCCAGTACTGACGGAGGCTTACTTCTACAGCCTCTCCGAGTATCGTTAAGAGGCGCGACATGGGCTTGGCAGTGTCGCGCCTTTTTTGTCCTGCGGACGCCCTGCTATTGAAGAAATCTTTCGGGGACCAAAAGCCCGGCACGTGGTCGCATCTTGCGTCGGCCCACAATACAATAAAAATCAATCGTTCGTGGAGTGAAGCAATCGGTCCGACGGCATTCGTGGAGGATGAACATGAAGACGCAACTGACGCGACGTGCGATGATGGGGACGCTGGCGGGAACGGCGGTGGCGACGACCGTGGGTCGCTACGCCCTAGCTGAGGCAGAACCCTCGACTACGCTGAAAGGGAACATCAATCACTCGGTGTGCCGATGGTGTTACGGCCGGGTCTCGCTGGAAGAACTGTGCGCATTCTGCAAGAAAATCGGAATCAAGTCGGTGGAGTTGCTTGGGCCGAACGACTTTGAAACCATCAAAAAGTACGGGCTGACGTGTGCGATGGTCTCGTCTGGGGCGAGCATCCCCAAGGGATTCAACAATCTGGAAAACCACGATGAACTGGTGGAGCGGTACGAAAAGATGATCCCCATCGTGGCAGAGGCGGGTTTTACGAACCTCATCTGCTTCTCCGGCAATCGCGAGCCGGGGCTAGATGACGAACAGGGGCTCAAGAATTGTGTTGTGGGGATCAAACGAATTCTGGGCCTGGCTGAAAAACATAAAGTTGTGCTGGTGATGGAACTGCTCAACAGCAAGGTCAATCACAAGGATTACATGTGCGATCACACGGCATGGGGTGTGGAGCTGTGCAAGCGGATTGGCTCCGAGAATTTCA
>NZ_JACIYL010000536.1 GCF_014359955.1 Thermogutta sp.
ATTTAATTGTTTTTGGTCTGCTGGTTGTGCCGGCCTACGTGGCGTGGGCGTTCCGCTGTGCCGGCCTGCCGCTTGGGCTGCTCGTCACTGCGGCCCGACCGGCGGTTGGCGGCTCCCTCCTGATGGCGGCCGCCGTCATGACGGCCGACGCTAATCTTCGGCATGGGGGAATTGCCTCGCCCTGGATCACCTTGCCGGTGAAAATCGTTGTGGGCTGCGTCGTGTACTTCCTCGCCACACGGCGAGAACTGCTGTACTATGCGAAAGGGGCTATCGGGGGTATTCGGCCCCTCCGTGAAGAACAGCCATCCCCATGAAACGTGCAGGAAAGCGCGGGGGCTTTTTCCGGGAAGAGTTCCCAGCGTGCATGGATGATCCCACGCCGCGCAGGATGTCAAAATGAGGGGAAAAGATTGTCGGCATCCCAAACGTGTCCCGCTTTTCGGGTGACAGCGCCCATGGCTGAGATATGGTCGTTGCGGAGTAGAACCCTGTCGCTCGCCCGTCGGCCTTTGCTGATGGGTATTCTTAACGTCACGCCGGACAGTTTTTCGGACGGGGGGCTGTATCTGGACGCGTCGGCGGCGATTGAGCGCGGCCTCCAACTGGCGGAAGAAGGTGCCGACATCATCGACGTGGGCGGGGAGAGCACGCGCCCCGGTGCCCAACCAGTTTCACCGCAGGAAGAACTCCGTCGCGTGCTGCCGGTGATCACAGCGCTGGCGGAACGTGTGTCGGTTCCCCTCTCCATCGACACCTCCAAGGCCGTCGTAGCGCGGGAAGCCCTGGCAGCGGGCGTGCAAATCGTCAACGATGTGACCGCGCTTCGTGGCGATCCAAAAATGCTGGATGTGGTGGCCGAATTTCAGCCAGGCGTCTGCCTGATGCACATGCGGGGCACGCCGCAGACGATGCAGCAGCACGCTGTTTACCAGGACGTGGTGGCGGAAGTGCGGGGATTTCTCCAGGAGCGATGCGAAGCCCTCGAAAAGGCAGGGATTCCCAGGGAGAAGCTGGCCATCGATCCGGGATTGGGATTTGCCAAAACTCCCCAGCACAACTGGCAGATCATCGCGGGCATCCAGCGGTTTCGGGAATTGGGGTATCCGCTTGTGGTGGGCCATTCCCGGAAGCGCTTCATTCGCGAGATCACGGGCGAGGAAGCCCGCCGAGTGATGGAAGGGACTTTGGGCGTTTCTCTCTTGCTCGCTGCGGCAGAGGTGGACATCCTGCGGGTTCACGACGTGGGGATTACTCGCCGGTTGCTCGAGTGGCTGAGAAAAGAGCACCAGTCCGAGTTGGGTACCTGAGGTTCGCAGATCCCAGCGGGATTTTTTCGGAGGGGCGCGCTTCTCGTGCCCGGCGAGGAGGGATGGGTTATCAAATGGATGTCGGTCGGACGTGACAAGCACGTCCCTCCGAGAAATTGTTTGGAGGGGCACGCTTCTCGTGCCCGGTGTCGCATGGCCACGTGGCGTCACTAGCGGGGTAGGGGCAATTCATGAATTGCCCCTACCAGAACGCGAGTGAATTGGGGGGATCATCCAAGGTAGATAAGCGGACGTGACAAGCAAGTCCCTCCGAAAAGGGGCCCTCCGAATATGGACGTGACAAGCAGGTCCCTCCCGGGCTGAACCCCGCTCCCATGCGAGTCCGTGGAGACGCCCACGTTTCCATCGGCGCGGGAAAAGTGCGGATGTGTCAGCATCGAAAGCGATTGACGCGGACCGAAAACGGACGTAGAGTAGCAATTGTGTCAAGCAAAATGGATAGAATTGGCGTTTCGCGAAAAAACAGGTGGGCTGGTTGCGGAACGTGCCAAGCGCTCAGTGGCGAGCGCTGAGCCGAAGTGAGTTGGGGCTGAGGGGGTTACCCCCCGGCTTTTCCGGCGGCCAATTCGGGAGGGCACCCGTGGGCGCCGATTCATGGCCCGAGCCGGAATGCAGTATTGGTAGAGGTAATCGTGCTGAAAGATCGCTGGGGACGCCAGATACGTTATTTGCGTCTTTCCGTCACCTCTCGGTGCGGAATGCGGTGTCTCTATTGCCGTCCCCCGGGCGCGATCCTCCCCCAGGTCCCCCATGCCGACTCTCTGTTGACACTTGGCGAGATCCGCCAGCTTGTCGGTCATCTGGTGGCCCGGCATGGCGTGGAGAAGGTCCGCATCACGGGAGGTGAGCCCACCCTCCGGCCGGATATTGTGGAGATCGTCCGTGAGGTAGCGAGTCTTCCAGGACTTGCGGATCTGGGATTGACGACCAACGGTCTGCGATTGGAAGCGCTTGCGGAAAGCCTTGCGGCTGCGGGCCTCCGCCGGATCAATGTGAGTCTGGACACTCTCGATCCTGGCCGATTTCGCCAGATTACCGGAGTCGATGGTCTGGAGGAAGTGCTTCGTGGACTTGAGGCAGCGCGTCGGGCGGGACTTCTTCCAATTCGGGTGAACTGTGTCGTCATGCGGGGCATCAACGATGATGAATTGAACGAACTCCTTCAGTGGGGATTGGCGAACGGCTGGGAAGTCCGCTTCATCGAGCTGATGCCCATCGGACCTTTAAGTGCCCGATGGAACGAGCTGTTCGTTCCCGTCCAGGAAATGATTTCCCGGCTGACGAGTGTGCGTGAGTTTCACGCTGTTTCCGACAGCAAAGGCGTGGCGCGAGTCTATGAGGTGGTCCTCCGGGACGGGAAAACCGGCAGGGTGGGCTTCATCACGCCGATGTCGGAACACTTCTGTGGCCAGTGCGATCGCATTCGTATCACGGCAGAGGGCCGCCTCCACGCGTGTTTGATGACGGACCAACCCGTGGACCTGCTCCCCGCCCTGCGACCGACGTTCGATCCCGCCCGCTTGGACCTGCTGATGGAACAGGCGCTGCGGCGCAAACAACCGGTTCACCCGGGCTACGGGGTGACGATGATGACCGTGCTGGGTGGGTAGCGCCACGCTGCGAAAGTGCGGTCCTTATCCCCAGCAGCAGGGATCGCGTGAGGAAGGCTCGGGTGTTTCGTACGGCGAACTTCGGGACCCCGTTGACGGCAAGGATATTCCCTGCAATCTTTTGGCAAATTGGCGAATCCAGGTTGGGAAG
>NZ_JACIYL010000537.1 GCF_014359955.1 Thermogutta sp.
CCACAGGCCGATGGGAACATTTTTCTGCGGATCGGCACCCGATTTGGCCACGTGGAGAAGGTGCGGCGCCAGGGCCTCGCAGGCCTTGAGCACTTTGTCCGGCTGACGATAGAGGTCCAGACACAATCCCTTATATCCACGGAGTTTGTCGGCGAGGATATCAAAAGGCGCTTTGAGGATTCCCGAAAGGGCCGAAACGGTGCCCGTTTCTCGCCGCAACCGTTCCACCTGCCGTCCCAGGGCGTTGAAGTAATCAAGCATCGCCATGGCGCCCAGCACGAACGACATGTTGTTGCGAAACGTGTTGGGCTGGCCGGGCGGGACCACGTCCCGAGATACCCGCGGCAACCACACGTTGTAAAGATAACCCGTCGGATCTTCGATGAGTGCGTCATACTCGTCGGGCCGCATCCAGGCGTTTTCTTCGGGTGGCTCCAGATACTGAAAGGGGACATCGGCGGGAAGATCGACACCGGGAACCGCGTAATACCGCAGGTTGATCGCCTGGACCAGCCCCGTCCACACATAGACCATATTGGGCACGACGGCGTCCCAATCGAAGTCCGCGGCGCAGCGAATGACGGCGTCGAAGGCCTTCTGATAGTCGTGAGTCACTTCCTGGATGGTGTAGCCGGCATAAACCGCCGTGAACTCCGCCACGAACGGCCGGATCGGAATGCGGTCGGGTTTGCCCTTGCGCATGGCCGTCACATAACGGCGGAGCCGTTCCTGATACCGCTGCTCCATGGGATCGAGCTCGGCCATTCTTCCCTCCCGAAACCAGAGATTCTGGCGCGAAATGGCTCGCGCAGGGTCAGCGCAGATCACTTTCCACTTGCCCGAGCACAGGGTCGCCCTGCAGACCCCTCCGAGGACGATTCCTGGCATAGGTGGCAACGAATTGGGTCAAACGTGCCGTTAATATGCCACATCAGCTGTGGGCCTGTCAATCGGCAGCCGCTATCGAATGGTCCCCGCCCACAGCAGCACAGGGGCAGACTACGGTTCACTCCCGGAACTGCGCACACGGGGCGCAAATCACGGGGTTGGCCATTCCCCAGTATTTGCGTCAAAGATTTTTTCGCCCGCCCCCTCTCCTTTCACCATGAGCGAAAACACCTGAACTCCGAGAACGCGCCGGTCGTTGGATTGTTTGGTCGATTCGGCAGGAATCCAGCCGGGCGAGCGAATCTGGAGAGTGAGTTTTTCGGTTTTCTGGGCAGGAATGCGCACTCTGTTTTCTCCAGACTTCAGCACCGCGAGCACCTGGTCGCCCAGATTCAGCGTTACCTGCTTGCCTTCCAGGGCTCTTGGAATACTGGCCTCCAGAAGCAACTCGTACGTCCGGTCGGGCTCGACGGGCAGAATCAACTGCGATTTCGGTGTGCTCCAGCGGAAGGTTCGATCACTTTTTTCCGGACCGTACCAACTAAGCAGATACCGCGAGTCTCCCGGCTGACCAATATCCAACCGGTAATGAAGACGTGCTTCCGGCGTCCACTGGATGGGATCTTCCGCATTAAGTCCCATCTGGAGTTTGCGTCCCGCTTCATTGTTGACCCGTAAACCGCCAGGGGCCTGATTGGCCGTCACGATGACCGAGCGGACACCGCTGTGGACATGGATGTGCTGGGCCGTATCGAGATCGAACGTGCATCCCTGAAGGGTGGCGAACCCGGCCTCGATCTCCACCGCGGGCGACCCTTGGTTCGCCACATCCCACTGGCAGAAATGGCACGCCGAGAGTGTCAACTGGGCATGGGGACTCCGCATCACCACACACCGATCGATCGGGCCCCAAAACGAACAGTTGACCAGACTGACCTTTCCCTGCACGTCCGGACCGACGTCGAGAGTGACCGAATCCTGGCTGGTCCACCGCCCAACGAATTCCCCGTTCGTGATGAGCAGTCCCGGCGGTTGCGCCTGTTCCACCACCACCGCGCGCTGACAGGAATCGGCCCCGATCCCCAGAAAGTTCCCGTTGGCGCTCCCATGGGCCGACTGAGAAAACCTGTATCCAATCCCATAACCAAAACAGAAGGTGTTGATCACGTAATGCCAGTCCGTGCGGGCGAACTCGAAGGCCACTCCATTCAGATTGATCCACTGACAGTAGGGGTCGTCCGGTCGATAGCGGACTCCGAACGGCCAGAAATGGACGTTCTCGATTCGACCAATGTCGTAACATTCATCAACGTAAATCCCCCGTTTAATGGGATACCCCGTGACGTTGCGCACGAGGTGGCGGTGCGCCCGAATCAGCCGAATTCCCTCGTAAGGATTGACCAAAAGACAATTTTGGATGCAAACGTTCTCGGTATCGGTGGAGGCAACACAGGGCGGATAGGGCACCGGGGGCACATCCTTTGGGCTCGACTCGGGATAGACAACAGAAATCCCGGCCACGGTCGCATGATTTCCCGCCAATCGCAGAAAGGGCTCACCTTCTTCGCTTCCCCGCCCCTCATATGCGAGGAGCACGGTTCCTGCTGGTGTGGTTTCACCCCATCGTGCCGTAGTCGGAGCCGTCTGGAAAACCCCCTGAAGGGTCACGTTGGCGGGGATGACGAGATGTCCCTGGACGCGATAGACACCGGCAGGAAGTTCCACGATGCCACCCCCCATTTTCCCTGCCCGGTCCAGCGCCTTCTGAAGGGCCTCCGTGCAGTCGGTCTTGCCATCCGGCACCGCTCCCGCTTCGCAGGCATTGATTCGAAAAGCTGCGACGGCGGACGGTGTTTCCGGCACACCCGGCAACGTCCGTTGCTCTGCCAGTGCAACGCCCACCACCATCGCCAGGTAAACCCACGCCACTGCGAAGGACAGACGGCCCAGGGTATTCCTGAAAGCTCGTCGAGCAGGTTCTTTCACTACCAACAACATGGTCCTTCCTCCTGTGGGAAACAATCACTTGATGCGACACGCGTTGCAAGCTGCGAAAGCCTCTATAATACATCAACTTGCACGAGCCGCGAGAGGCGCAGAAAGGTCCGCGTCCGGAGGGCCGTGGTAGTCACAACCCTTTTCCAGCACTGCATCGCAGGGGCGATTCATGAATCGCCCCCACCGGCCCGAATAGCCACG
>NZ_JACIYL010000538.1 GCF_014359955.1 Thermogutta sp.
GGCAACTCGGTCCCCCACCGGCAAAATATCCCACAACCTGTGCCCGGTAAACATTGCCCCCGCAGGTGATGAAAGGCATAAGGGCTTTCATTTCGTCAAGCGTCACCAGTCCATCCGCGAGGATCCAGGTTTCGTAACGGTAGTTCTCATCGTCGATGAGGGTGGGATCACTGGGACGCGATTGAATAATCATCTCCGCCACACTGGGATCCAACGTGGGAATCCCGTACAGGATGGAGCGCGGTGCCAGGTTGATGTTGATGCGCCCCGGAATCACCTTGCTGGAAGTGGCCGTGAGATTGGCCATGATCAGCGGGAGGATGGTTCGCAACAGTACCGGGTCATTGGGAAACACGGGGTCAATCACCCGCGGCTCATTTTCGCCTGCGAATTGCATCCGCACTTTGGCACCGATCAGATCGAGGACGGTGCTGAATTTCACCCGGGAAGGTCGGGAGAAGTCAATCTGGGCGTCTGGGGGCATCGGTTCGGACTGTTCCGTCCCCTCGTATGGCCCATTCTGACGGTAGCCCACAATAAACGTTGCCACGTCATGGCCAAATTCTTCTTCCAGTTGATCATAGAGAGCCTGGAGGTCGTCCTGATTGATGTTGATCTTGGGACGGCCGTCGGGACGCACGTTCAGTTCCATGCTGTATAGGGTCAGATAAGCCGACCAGCCGCGATAGGCGACAGGATCGTCCGCGCTCAACCCGGCGAAGGCTTCAGGAATGGTTTCGTCTAAATCGATGATGCCGTTACGATTGCGGTCTGCCCCGAAGAGGAGTTCGGACGTCACCCCCCGCACAAGAAGCAGTTCCTCGATGGTTTCCAGGGGGCCGTTTTTCGTTGCGTATGCGGGGGACAACCCTGAGTAGTATTCGATTTCCGCCCCAAACTCCCGGGGTTCGTCATCGGCATCCAGCCAGTCCATGATGGCGTCGGCGATGTCTTCCGTCATGCCGGGCAGCCCCATGAGAAGTTGCCGTCCTCCATTCTCCGCGTACTGGTCGGCCAGAAGCAGACTGTTGACGTTGAGTTTGGCCGACTCGTTTTCCAGGCCATACCGGATGGCCGTACCCATGGTATCTTCCCAATCGGGTGCAACGACGGAGAAAAGCCCGGTGTCAAGCGGGTCGGCGGCCTGGTGGACAACCATCCCGGAAAACCATGCCGGATTGTTGAACCAGCCCCCGTTGTCGTTCTGCCATTCCTCGTCCATTGACACAAAAAGCCGCACGGCTTCCACACCGGAAGCGGCGAGGGCACGCGCCTGGGCCATCCGATTGGAAACGTGCACCCCCTCGCGTTCCGCCAGCATGAGTTCTCCCAACGTCAGGGCCGCCAGCGAAAGCAGCGCCACGGTCACCAGCACGACAAGAAGCACCATCCCGCGGCGCGGGCGTGGGCTACCTGCCCAGCTTACGCGCCGAGTAGGACACCGTTTCTCTCGTCGCTGTGTTCCCGTTTGACTGACCGTCATACTGCGGACAACGCAGAACTCACATAAAACGCGTGTTCATGCCTCAAAAGGTAACTTCAATAGCCCAATCATCGGGGCGGTCCTCCCGGTGGACGATCACTGGGAGGGGGACCCGGGGGACCACCTGGTGGACCAGGAGGCGGACCCTCGGGGCCTGACGGCGGTGGTCCTGGTGGCGGACCGCCGATCGCTCCTGCTCCTGGCGGTGGAGCACCTTCCTCAGCACGCGTCCCGCCGCCATCTCGGCCTGAGCCACTGTCGCGACCTGAGTCTTCCGACCGACCAACTCCCGGTGCTGCAGCACCACCACCTCCTGACGGAGTCTGCTCCTCGGGTGCTTCCTCCATTCCTTCTTCCTCGGGTGCCATTTCCTCTCCGGAACCCGATTCACCCGTGCTTTCTGCCCCGGCTGTCGCGCCGAGAGTTCCCGTTTCATGGGCAGCCGGCAGGTACACCACCGTGCGATACACATGGTACGCACTTGTATCCAGCAAAAGTCCCGAACTTGTACTGGTCGTCGCGCTCACTCCCTGAGAAGACAACTCCGGGATCGCACCGGAGGAAGCAGCAAGCGTTTCCTCAGGGCTGGTCGATTTCGGCCGCAGATACAGGCGAATTTCCACCGCTTTGGGAAGGCATCCCTGCGAACCCGAATCCCATGAGTCGGTCCACTCTGACCCGTCGAAATAAGCAAACTGAATCGCTGCTACTTCGGGAGCGATAGGTTGCAGTTGCTGGTCGATCGTGTCGAGTTCACCGGTTTGTGCCGCCCAGACCGTAACCGCCCGGTCCAGCTCCCGGCGCACCAGCCCACCCTGTTCCTCAAATCCTGTGACGCCCGGCATCGTGGTGAACGAATAGTTGATGGTTTCCTCCGGCGAAACGACAAAGTAGGCCACCGTTTTCACGTCGCTGACGCGGTCGATGAAAAGCCCCTCGGAGGACAACATGATTTTTGAGGAGAGTTGATCCGGGCGCGGCAGTCGGCTGACGTCCACCTCGATCCAGTCGGATCCGCCATACAACCCCGGGACTGATCGGGGGAGCGTCGTCATGGTCCAATCTCCGCCGAGTTCACTGACATCGCTTTCGCTGGTTAACTCCCCCAGCAATTCGCTGTCCAGCCCTGCATCGCCAGCAAGCGACGAGAAATCACTTTGGGCTGCCTGGGTTACCAGACCGGGGACAAGCTTCTCAAAATTGACTGGATCATACGGCACCGCGCCACGGATGTCCTGGGCAATGCGTTCCAGCAGCGTACGGGCGAGCTGGGCTTCCTCCACCTGTGCCCGGGCCTTTTGCACAACCCGATAGTGGAAGTCAACCGCCGCTCCGAGTGCAGCGAGCAGAATCGCCACCAACCCCAGGGCCACGATGACTTCCAGCAGGGTGAACCCGCGGTTTCTCAGCGGACGGCCAGGGCGATACCGCCGAGGTCTGCCTGATCTCGTCCGGGGGATGCCGCCTGGGTCAATCATCATCTTGGCCAGTTTCAATGCTGGGTCATCCGCTGCTTGATTACTCGTTCAATGATTCCGACGATTCGGAACTGCTCTCGCCGGAGTTGGCTGACGTTGTTCCCGTACTTTCCTCTTCGCCGGGTT
>NZ_JACIYL010000539.1 GCF_014359955.1 Thermogutta sp.
CGAAGCGGGGGAACAGGTTGTTATCGTGGGAGAGAGCGGGTGTGGGAAAACCACGCTGCTGCATATCATCGCGGGAATCAGTCGGCCCGATGAGGGCCAGGTGCGGATCGCCGGGTGGGATATTACCCTCCTCTCGGAGGCAGAATGTGACCGGTTCCGTGCGGAGAACATTGGCTACGTCTTCCAAACCTTTAACCTTTTGCCGGCTTTTACCGCCCTGGAAAATGTGCTGTTGGGAATGACGTTCGGGCGCGGCAAGCCGGACGTCAAACGGGCCAAGCAACTCCTGGAACGCGTGGGGCTGGGGCACCGACTTCATCATAAACCGCGACAGCTTTCGGTCGGGGAGCAGCAACGAGTATCGGTGGCCCGGGCGCTCGCCAATCGGCCCAAACTTATTCTGGCGGACGAACCCACAGCCAATGTGGACTCCAGCAACCAGCAGGCGGTGCTGGATTTGTTGCGGGAAGGTTGCCGGGAGGAAAATGTGGCTCTCATTCTCGTGACGCACAGTCCTGAGGTGGCCCGGCAGTTTCCCCGTATTGTTCATCTCCCCGATATTAACTTGGTTCTTTCCCAACGTCAGCGGTGAAAGTGGGGGCAAAGCTTGGTATGGGATTGGTTCCGGCCGATAATTGAAAATCGAGAAGAAATCCTTCAGATATGCCTCTCTGGAAAATCGCCTGGCGAAGCATTCAACATCGTGCGGTAGCGTCGGCGCTCACGGCATTTTCAATGGCCCTGGGCGTGGCCCTGGTGGTGGCGGTCCTGGTGATCTATCACGTGCTGGATCGCTCATTCCGCCGGAGCTCTCAGGGATACGACATGATCGTCGGCTCCGCCAAGGGGGGACCATTGGAACTGGTACTCAGTACTGTTTACTACCTCCAGCCACCGCGGGGGACCATTCCGTATCACGTTTACGAAGAGCTCCACCACGGCCAGTACGCCACTGAGGTCGCGGCGGCGATTCCCGTGTGCATCGGCGGGAGCTATGCGGGCTATCCGGTGATCGCCACGGTTCCCGAAATGTTCGAAGAATTCCGATACCTGGGCGATCATCCCTACGAGTTTGAAGAAAACGGGCGAAACTTCCGGCGTGACGCCCCTTTTGAAGCCGTCATCGGGGCCACTGTGGCGAGAAAGGCGGGCCTCAAAGTTGGAGACACCTTTCGGATTACCCACGGCTTCGGGTCCCAGGGAGGCCACGAGCACCCCGAGGAATTCACGATCGTGGGAATCCTCAAGCCGACGGGCACTCCCAATGACCGGGGAATTTTTGTCAACATCGAGGGCTTCTGGAAACTCCATCTCCACGACCAGCATTCATCAGCAAGCTCTGAAGAGGACACCCAGGGCGAAGAACAGAACACCGCAACAGGTTCGAGTCACGAGGAATCCGAGGCAGCTCACACCGAGAACGAAAAGCTGCTGACGGCGGTTCTGGTCAAACGCGACTGGACAAACACGGCCAGGGCGCTCGCTCTCCCCCAGCTTGTCGGCAAAGAGCCGGGCGTTCAGTGTGTCATCCCCGCGGAAGAGGTAGCCAAGCTGTTCGAAGGATTGCTGGGTAATATTCAGACCGTGCTCCTCATCTTCGCGGTCCTCATTGTGGTTGTGGCGGGAATTGGCCTGATGGTCAGCATTTACAACTCGATGAGTGAGCGCCGGCTGGAGATCGCGATCATGCGGGCCCTGGGAGCCAAGCGGACGACGGTGATGGCGGTCATCCTGCTGGAGTCGATCCTCCTGTCGCTCGGCGGTGGTGCCTTCGGGGTTTGTTTGGGCCACGGCCTGATCGGCGCGTTTTCGAACGTGATTTTCGAGGAAACCGGGGTCCAGATTTCCGCTCTCAGTTTCCAGCCCATCGAGCTGGTGCTGGTTCCAGGACTGATTATTCTGGCCTCAATTGTGGGCTATCTGCCTGCCCTCATCGCGTACCGGACGGATGTCGCCCGGGCGCTGGCTTCCGGCGTTTGAGCCGGGGATTCTCTTACGGAGCGACGCCCTCACGCTCGGTGCGGGAAACTTCTCTCCTCACCCGGCCGGAACTTTCACGGTCTGGTCGGGTTAATATCCAGTGGAGAGCGGTGGACGCTCTTCGGTCGGCAGAGGTTTGACAAACCCGACCCGTAGGATTCTGCTTGAGGTGTCGTGTTGCACATGTGGAGGGTTGTCACATGAGGATGCGCGCGTGGACAGCGGTGCTCGTCTTTGGTTTGGGAGTAGCGTTAATCGCGGGAACAGCTCTCGCGCAGCCGCCGGGAGGACGCGGCGGACAGCGGGGACCGGGCGGTTTCTTCGGCGGTGGCCCGGGTGGTGGCATGGGCGTCCAGTTCCTCCTGCGGTCTGAAAAGATTCAGAAGGAGCTGGAGTTGACCGACGACCAGAAGGCGGAGCTGCAAAAGATCGCCGAGCAGGCTCGGGAAAAGATGCGGGAGGCTTTCCAGAGTGGCCAGCGCGACCCGCAGCGGTTCCGTCAGCTCATGGAAGAAACCAACAAGGCCATTCAGAACGTCCTTCTGCCCCATCAGCAGAAGCGGCTGAACCAGATTCAGCTCCAGTTGGGCGGAATCGCAGCGGCCGTGGAGCGGGAAGATGTTCGGAAGGAACTGGGAATCACCGAGGACCAGCTCGCCAAGATCCGCGAGGCCCGGGACAAGGTTCGTGAGGAACTCCGCGGCCAGCGGCCCCAGCCGGGTGAGCGCCCCGATCCCGCCCAGATGCGCGAGCGGTTCCGTGAAATGCGGCAGAAGGTGGAAGACGCCGTGCTGAGCGTGCTCACCGACGAGCAAAAGAAGAAGTGGAATGAGATGATCGGTGAGAAGATTGATATCGACTTCAGCGACCTGTTCCAGGGACCGGGCCGTGGCCCGGGTGGTGGCCCAGGTGGCCCGGGTGGTCCGGGGGCTGGCCGTCGGGGCGGCGGCAACCGGGGAGCCTGAGTGACTGAATTGATAGGCTTTCCCGAGACTGATTGAGCCACGGGGCCCGTCCCAGAACAAGAGATTTGATCAGTATTATGATCACATTAATGTCATAACGGACGGGCCCCGATTTTTTGGTTCGCGGTCATATCGGCAT
>NZ_JACIYL010000054.1 GCF_014359955.1 Thermogutta sp.
CCTGGACAATCTCCTCGTATGCCGGCAGGAAATCTTTCTTCAACTCCAAACAGTGATGCCAGATTTTCAACGCCTCATCCGTATCGCCGGAAAGACGATACACCTGGGCGTGCACATGTTGCGCGTACACGTCGTCCGGGAATCGCCGTGCAACCTCATCCGCGATGCGGTGTCCCTGCTCCTTCATCCAGTCGCCGGTCAGGGGCGAAGGGAGTTTGGGCCATTTGATCGGGACGGTCTCCTGCGACTCACCCGATTGGTCGGATGGCGGCGATCCCCACACAGCCGTCGTGGCGGTGGGGGTTTGTTTTTCCGGCCTGGCTGATGCCGCTGGCACGGAAAAGTTGGAATGGCGTGCATTAGAGGATTCGCCCGGCCCGCAACCGGCACAGAACACCAGGCCAAGTACTGGGGCGATCGCGAAGAAATCAAAGCATCTCCGAAAACCGCCGGTTTCGAACTTGATACTCTCTGTGCGCATAAAGCACCCCGACTCATACGCTTGGGGGTTGCCGCGGCTTGATGTGCCCCTCGCGGTCATTTTACTCGCCGGCAGGCGTTAGCGAAAACGGCTCGCCTGCTCGACTGGTCAGGACTTCCGCAAAGAAGATAATGGGTTTTACTGTGGCTTTGGTGGACAAGCGCCGTTAACGAGCCCCCTATAATCAGGGGGCTGTATAAGTTTTACTGGGGCTTTGGTGAACATGCGCCCAACACGGGGACACGGTGCGTTGGTGAGCGGGACGTGGGTGTCCTCAGCGATAGCGACTGGTTTTCAATTCCGGGAGGAAGATCATGGAATGCCGGAAAGAGCGGAATCTCTCGTTTTGTACGTGTTCTTACGATCCCTGTCCGCGGAAAGGATTGTGTTGCGAGTGTCTCCAGTACCACCTCAAGAAGCGCCAGCTTCCCGGCTGCTGTTTCCCGCCGGCGGCGGAAGCGACTTACGACCGTTCGTTCGAACACTTTGCACGGTTAGTGCAGGAGAAAAAGGTCTAATTCTTTGACGTTCGGGGTGATTTATTCATTGGAATCTTTGCACGATTTGTTTGACGAGGCGCCCGGCCGGAGCTCCTGGGCACGGTTTCCGGAGCACAACACACGGAGCCTGTGGGGGCAATGCGTGAATGGCCCCTACCGCACGCCATGTCTTTCGAGTCCCAGACCCCCCTCCAGGTAGCTGGTGTTGGTCGATGCGAAGGTGGGAGTGCCACAGTCCGGGAGGCCACCGAAATAGAACAGGCCGGCGGAGCAATATTTGCGTCCCCGGATGCCTCATGTGATGGGGATCATTTACTTCCGTCACGGGGATTTCCCAATGCTATACTTGCAAAGGGACGAGATCATCTTTCGTCTCGTGGCGGGCGGGGACACTGCAAGTCCCTGAATTGAGCCGAAAAGAACATGCACGCATCCGGGCGGTTGTGGTTCCTGGGAGACCCCAGAATGACGCGAAGATCCAGCACTCGGTTCGCACGAGCACTTGATCGAAGGCGACGAGCCGGCCTGCTCGCGATTCACTATGCGATGATCTTCTTTCTTGCGGCGGCTGTGGTACTCAGTTTAGTCGTGTCCCTGGCACCTTCCCTGGGCTGATCGAGTTGCGGTTCGGGGCAGGTCGCTCCCAATGCTGGGCAGTTCCGCATAGTTGCGGACTGGCTAACGGGCTGGCCAATCGCCGCAACGTCACATTGTGTAACGCTGCTCGAGTACCGCGGTGATGGAATCGTATTCCAAAGCCGTTTCCAGAGCTGCTTTCTTGAAAATTTCCAACGCTTCCTTTTTCAGTGCCGACACATCCACACGACCTTTCAATTTCACCGAGAAAAACTCGGCACTCTCGTGGATCTCCCCTTTGCATTCGTTGGCGAGGCTGATGAAGCCATCCAAATCAATTGCGAAATATTTTTCCAACCACTGTCGGGCGGCCGAGAGAAGAGCCGACCGGCGTACCCAGAAAACGTCACCCAGCATGGTTCCCGCGTGGACTGCCTGCAGCAGGGCAGTATCGCATTGATTTGGTTGGTGATGGTGAGCCGCCGCCATAGGCAAAGGATTGGGCAGACCCCATCGATTGAGCAGGCAGGCTCCCAGGGTCGCGTGATCGAATCCGTAGTGTTCCTGCTCTGCTGCCGGAAGATGTTCACAGTGGCGGTGTTTGAGGTACAAACGCAGGTAGTTTCGGGTATCGACCTGACAAAACACGAGAACGCCGATTTCGGCAAGGAGCCCCGCGCAGTAGGCATCTTCGGGATTGGCCGCCTTCTCTCGCCGGGCAAGTTTCCCCGCCACGACCGCCGTCGTCAGGGCCCGTCTCCAAAAATCGTCGAATACTTCCGAGGGCGTCCCCCGCGTCAGTCTGTTGACAAGTCCGAAGCTCAACACAGCCAAGCGGAGCGACCGCGCACCAAGGAGTGTGATTGCCTGCCGCAGATTGGTGACATTGCGGGGCAATCCAAATGCAGACGAGTTGACAAGCCGAAGAATGGACGCGCTCAAACCAGGATCCGATTCGAGCAGGGACTCCACTTCATAAACGTCATAGTCCGGATCTTTTAGGATCTGAACCGCTCGCCAGGCGACCCCAGGCGAGGCGTGGAGTTCCTCCAATTTGTCCAGAAGCTGCTCCGGGCTAGCCAACTGCGCTGTGGAGCTTCGTGACTGTTGAGCGTCATCATCCCGACCACGAGCGAAGATCTGGGGCTGTTGCATATCGCCACCTGTGATTCCCGAGATTGTGTGGCAAGCCTGTTATCATCCCCACACGGGAGAACATGCCTCGTTGAAAGTATAGCTCACGCACCCGTCGAGAAGCGGCGCCTGTCGGCGGCACAGGACTTCCCCTTCGATCGCGAAAGTTCGTCCTCTTGACCCCCAATGAGGCGCGTGACCGGGTTCCCGGAATTCAGGTCTCTTGTTTTCCCCGTGATCACGAATTATCGTGATGGAAGACTTGAGCGTCACGTTGATGCCTGGACCAGAGGCTCTCTGCCCCGTGGTGCCGGCTGTGCAAGGACACAGTGCCTGCAAGAGCGGTGCAATTCCGTAGCGTCCCACCATTAAGCCCCCGAATTGGAGGAAACCGCCATGAGTCGTCGGAATGCCTCACTCTCCCGCCGGGATATGCTTAAAACGTCGGCAGCCGCCATAGCTCTGCCGACCATCATCGCCCGTTCTGCGTTGGGTTCGGCAGAACAACCAGCCCCCAGCGAACGGCTCACGCTTGGCTTCATCGGATTGGGAAAACAGAACCAGTATCACCTCGACTCGTTCCTTCGCATGAAGGACGTTCACGTTCTGGCCGTCTGCGAAGTGGACACCACGAGAAGAAATTTCTCCGTGGAAAAGGTCAACAAGGCTTATGACAACAAGGACTGCGCCGGTTACAACGATTATCGTGAGTTGATCGGTCGCAAGGATATTGACGCTGTGGTCATCGCCACTCCGGACCACTGGCACACGCATCCCATCGTGGATGCCTGCAAGGCCAAGAAGCATATTTACTGCGAAAAACCGTTGACGTTGACGATCGCCGAGGCAAAACTCTGCATTGATGCCGTCAACAAGTACGGTGTTGTTTTCCAGACGGGCAGCCAGCAGCGCTCCAGCCGAGAGTTCCGAATTGCCTGCGAGGCCGTCCGAAACGGCCGAATCGGAAAGATCAAGCAGGTGTACGCGGCGGTGGGAGGACCAAGCCGCTGGTGCGATTTGCCCGAAGAACCCATGGAACCCGGCCTCGATTGGAACATGTGGTTGGGTCAGGCCCCCATGCGGCCGTACAACTCTGTTCTCAGTCCTCGGGGAGTCCACAACCACTTTCCAAACTGGCGGGCCTATCGGGAATATTCCGGCGGTGGCATGACCGATTGGGGTGCCCATCATTTCGATATTGCCCAATGGGGTCTGGGCATGGACGATTCGGGCCCGGTGGAAGTGATTCCTCCCGACAACCCGGAAAAAGGTCAGGGAGTCCGCTGGATTTATGCAAACGGCGTCGAACTCATTCACGGCGGATACGAGGGTCGCGGGGGAGTGAACTTTGTCGGAACGGATGGAGTGGTCTATGTTGACCGTGGAAAACTTCAAAGTTGGCCCGAGGAAGTGGTCAAGGAACCACTCAAGGACAGCGAAAAAATCCGCCTTTATGAGTCCCCCGGTCATCACCGCGACTGGCTGAACGCCATTCGCGAGAACCGTCAGCCCATCTGCCCTGTGGAAGTGGGGGCTCGCTCTGTGACGGTTTGTCATTTGGGGAATCTCGCCTACTGGACGGGCAAGCGTCTCAAATGGGATCCACAAAACTGGAAATTCGTGGAACCCACGGAGGCCAATGAGTGGCTGGACGGAATTCGCAGAGAGCCTCGCCGGGATCCCTGGCAGTTGCCCACCATCTGAATTGAAGTTGCTTTGAATTCAAATTGGCAGGATCAAAACTGCCACCAGGCTGCGCCCCCTGAATTCGCTAGGGGGCGTGTTTTTTGGGATCGATTTGGCCCCCGTTCGTGTATTGTCGGGGCAATTCATGAATGGCCCCAACAGCTTGACCAGCCACTCAATCCAGCAGTTGGCATCGGGTCGGTGAACTGGATAATTCAAACGTTGTTATGGGACCTCACAAGTGGCTTTCTCGGAGGGGTCCTTCGGCGGGGCACGATTGTCGTGCCCGGCAAAACGCAAGGCATGCTCCAACGTTGGAAAGCGGACCCGACAGTCGGCTCTCCTCGGCCCGCATCTCGCTCCCGCGCGTATCCCTGGGGACGTCCGCCTCCCCATCGGCAAAGCAAAAGTGGGGATGAACCAGACGGATTCCGGGTTGCAGAGCGACCGGCTTCGCTTTAAGCTAGTTGAGCTAGCAGTTTTAACTGCTTTTTTCCAATCTTGAGGAAATGAGGAGAATGTGCGCATGGACGAGCCCTGGCAGGGAGGCGACATTCATAAGCGAAGAGGAGCGGAGAGCCTCCGGTTGGCCTGTTTGGCCCGACCTCGTTCCACGCTTGAATCCCAACTGAGGCGAAGCGTCTCGCGGGGACGGTGGTTTTTGCTCAATCGGCAGTATCCGGATGGCCATTGGCGGGCGGAACTGGAAGGGGACAGCATCCTCCAGAGCGAAACCATTCTTGTACTGGCGTTTTTCCACCGCGAATCGAGCGAATTGGTTTCGCTTCTGGCGTCGCGGCTTCTCGAAACACAAACGGCGGAGGGAGGATGGTCTCTCTATCCCGACGGTCCGCTGGACTTAAGTGCGACGGTTAAAGCCTATTTCGCCCTCAAGATCGCGGGCTTTGACATCCATGAGGAGCCCATTCGCCGGGCTCGGGATGCCATTCTTGCGCGAGGTGGTGCCGAATCCGTCAATAGTTTCACCCGGTTTTATCTGGCTTTTCTGGGACAAATTCCTTATTCGGCCTGTCCCGCTGTTCCGCCGGAGCTTATTCTCCTGCCCCGATGGTTTCCGATCAATCTTTATTCGCTGAGCGCATGGTCGCGCACCATGGTGGTGCCGCTTTCCATCATCTGGGCATTAAAACCGGTCCGAAACCTTCCACCCGAAAAAGGAATTCGCGAACTATTTCTCACCCACCCGGCGAATTGGCCTCTGACCAGGGGATCCCCGTCGGGACGTCTGCAGTGGTTCTGGAGCAGATTCTTTTCCGCCGTGGATCGCCTTTATAAGTTTCTCGATCGTCACCACATCGTGCCGTGGCGTAACAGGGCGCTCCGTACTGCCGAGTCCTGGATTCGGCAGCACCTTGAGGGAAGTCATGGTCTGGGAGCAATCTATCCCGCCATGGTTTGGAGTCTCATTGCTCTCAAGGCCCTCGGCTATGACGAGGAAAGTCCTCTGATGAAGACCGGATGGCGGCATGTGGAAGAGCTCGTCATTTACGATGAAGACAATCAAACCGCCCGCGTTCAGCCCTGTTTATCTCCCGTGTGGGACACGGCACTCGCCGTCCGCTGTTTGCGGGAAGCTGGGCTGGGGATCGACCATCCTGCGGTGCGGCGAGGCGTCCAGTGGCTTCTTCACCGACAAATTCTGAAACCTGGCGACTGGGCCGTCCGCGCCCAGGCTGAGCCTGGCGGATGGTGTTTTGAATACGCCAACGATCATTATCCAGACTGCGATGACACCGCTGCCGTCCTGCTGGCACTGGCGAGCCTGTTCCAGAACGATATCGCTCATGAGGATCTATTCCCGCCTCAATGGGAACTGATCCGTCAACCAGTGCGCAGTGAAGGCCCGGTTAATCATTCCACCGATGATCATCTATCCACTGGGCGGCTGCAGATGCTATCCCGCGAGGAAGCGCTCGCCGAAGCAACTGGCGCAATCGATCGCGGGCTCAAGTGGCTGCTGGCCATGCAGAACGATGACGGTGGCTGGGCTGCGTTTGATCGAAATAACTGCCGCCAGGTTCTCACCCAGGTTCCCTTTGCCGACCACAATGCCATGATCGATCCGAGCACGCCGGACGTGACAGGGCGCGTGCTGGAAGCTCTGGGGACTCTCGGCTACCGCGTCGGTCATACGGCTGTGGATCGTGCCGTGCGTTATCTCCGAGCAGTTCAGGAGCCAGACGGAAGCTGGTTGGGAAGGTGGGGAGTCAGCTATATCTACGGGACCTGGCTGGCTCTTGCGGGCCTGCGTGCCGTGGGCGTTTCCGAGAATGATCCCTGTGTACTTGCCGGCGCGACGTGGCTGATCGGACACCAACTCCCCGACGGCGGCTGGGGAGAAACACCCGAAACGTACGACAATCCTGCCAAGCGCGGGGCGGGGCCAAGCACGCCTTCTCAAACGGCCTGGGCCATCCTCGGGCTGTTAGCCGCCGGCAAGTCGCGACATCCCGCGGTCCTGCGAGGCGTGCGTTATCTGCTCGATCGTCAACAGAGCGACGGCACATGGCAGGAAGAAGCCTTCACCGGAACGGGATTTCCACGTGTCTTCTACCTGCGCTACCACCATTACCCTCTCTATTTTCCGCTCCTGGCACTTTCGCGGTTTGCCACTGTCAACGCACCTTATCTCGAGGAGCTTGACCTTCCCGAGTTGCGTGTGTTTTTTCCCAAAGAGGATAACCCATCCTCGGAGTCGCGAAGTGCGTAAAAGCTGCCAAGAAAGGACCTCCATCTCGTGCGATTTCCCTGGTCACTTGTAAAGACGATGAGCATACATCTGTTCCGCTCGCGAATGCGCGGACGGACACGACCGCCTCTCGTCCTAATGCTTGAACCCCTCTTCGCCTGCAACCTGGCGTGCGAAGGTTGTGGCCGCATCCGCGAATACGCGGCGATGGCTCATCAGCAGATGTCGCTCGAGGAATGTCTGCACGCGGCACGGGAATGCAATGCGCCCGTGGTCAGTGTGTGCGGCGGAGAACCGCTTCTGTATCGGGACCTTGACCGTCTTGTCTTGGGTTTGCTCTCCCAAAAACGATTCATCTATTTGTGCACCAACGGGCTGCTGATCCCGCGCTGGCTGGACCGGCTGCCACGCACAGAAAGCCTCACCTGGAACGTCCATCTGGACGGGATGGAGGCGACCCACGACGCCATCACTGGTCGGCCGGGCACTTTTCGTGACGTGACCCGCGCTATCCGTCTGGCCAAAGAGGCGGGAATGCGGGTGACCACCAACACCACCATTTACGCCTGCACAGATATGCATGAAGTGATCGTGCTGCTGGAATATTTAACCGAGCTGGGTGTGGACGGCATGCTGCTTTCCCCCGCTTATCCCTACGAGTGTCTCCAGCCGGCACCGGTTCCCCGTGCCTCCGTTACAGAAAGGCCCCAGCTTGCCCCAGGCGATTGTGCCACTGCACCAAGTGAGTTTGGCACACCGCCAGCCCCCATGGAGCAGAAAAACGCCGAAACCACCATCTCGGAGGAACGGTCGCTTTTTCTAACGCGGGCAGAAGTGGCCAGGAAATTTCTGTCGGTCAAAACCGAACTTCGGCGGTTCCGGTTGATCAATTCCCCCCTTTACCTCGACTTTCTGATGGGCTTACGTGATTTGCCGTGCGCCGCGTGGGCTTCACCGACACGGAATGTGTGTGGCTGGAAGTCTCCCTGCTACCTCGTTACCGATGACCATTTCTCCACGTTTCGAGAATGGCAAGAGAAGACCCCGTGGCAAAGCCTGGGGCCCGGTCGCGATCCCCGCTGCGAGAATTGCCTTGTCCATTATGGATTTGAAACCGGGGCCGTCTTCGCTGCCCAAAAATCCCTTCGCGATAGCCTCAGCCTGGCTCTCTGGCAACTTGGCCGATGACACCACTCCCAGCTTCGCCGTCGCAGACAAGCCTCGATAAAAGTCGGTGTTTGGGCGTGCCAGACGCCACTACCGTCCTGTAGAAGGATACAGCGGCACGGCGGGCACCCATTCCGAAGGGGAAAGTGCCTGAGGAGCGGGCAAAGTTTGATCTACGGGCGGGAGCCGTCGCGGTTTCTCCGACGCAAACCAGGGACTTTTGACAACTGTCACGAGTGGCAGTTCCGTCTCCACAACGGGTGGCTGCTCGATCTTGCGTGCCACGCTCGGCTGCGCATCGAGCGTCTGAAACTCCTCTTTCGGAGTTCTCTCGGAATCTTCCTTTGATCGCGATCGAAAGCCTTCGATCGGCACGAGCGGGGGCATATCGCCACCCTCGCGGGACGTCTCCATCCCTTTGTCGCTCTTTCCCGGTTTTTCCGTTTCGCGAGACGCTACTTCTGAAACAACCCCCGTCGAACCGGGTTGTTCTGAGGACGGACGGCTGACGCCGAGGGTCTTTGCCGGTACCGGTTCCGCTCGGGTCGGGCCGGTTTTGGGACTGTCGTGCAGCGGCTCCACCTGGGATGAGGGAATCATGATCGCCATACGAGGGGGGACCGCCGTCGCAACTTGGGGGGCTTGCAGTGCCCCAGTATTGGTTTCGGCGTTGAGTGACAAACCGCCGTTTCCCCATGTCCCGCCGGAATCGTCCCGATTTTCTGCTACAACGGGAGAAATTTCCAATTTATCCCAACCCGTCGGAGAGATCCGCGTGCTCCCACCATCCGACCGAGTGACGGCTTTCTGGCCGGCGGTCCTGGGCGTTTCTGGTGGGCAAGTGGGAGGGACCGGGCCCGAACCGCCGCCGGCGGTCTCGGACTGCTGTTCGGAGAGGGCCAAAGCCGCTCTCCGCGATGCCATCCCCTCTTTGACCAGGCGGTCCTTCGCCTGTACCATTTGCCAGATGCGGTCGTTGACATTGTGATACCGGTAAATAGCCAGCCCGACGAATAAGGCAAGCGTGACAAGCGGAGCGATTTGGAGCCAGAATCTCGGCATCACGTGTCTCAACTCCCACTGAAGAAGGGGTACACTCAAGGGGGGATTTCGCAGGGCATGGGGGGCTATTCAACCATACCCGCTGATTAGGCCCTGCGCCGCCTGCCCGCTTCCGTTTTTGGCCCGTGAAAGCGTGAAGACAAACGGTTGATGACGGCTGGGAAAAGTTTGTGGCAGTCACTTGCCTCGCGGCAATCCACGCAGCGCACAGGATCATCGGAGATGACCCACGATCAGAGACAGACAGAGCGTGCGGAACCCCAGGAAGCAATCGGAACTTGCCGGGAACTCGCACCCCCGAGTGCAACCCGGTGGAAGGTTTTTCTGGCAGGAGTCATGCAGGGATCGATGATCGACAAGGGGCTTGTGCCGCAGGATTACCGGGAGGAGCTCAAACGCCTACTGCGGCAGCATCTCCCCGAAGCCGACGTTTACGATCCCCTCGCCGATCACAAAAATTCTTTGGAATATGACCGGCGTACCGGTCGAGAGGTCTTTTTCTTTCACAATGAGATGTGTCGAACCGTGGACCTTCTCATCGCCTATCTGCCTCAGGCTTCAATGGGGACGGCCATCGAAATGTGGGAGGCCTATCGCCATGGAGCGATGGTGCTCAGCATCAGCCCCATGCGGCACAACTGGGTCGTCAAGTTCCTCAGCCACCGAATCTATCCGGACCTTGATGCGTTCAAGGTGGCCCTCGAAAGCGGCGAGATCCGTCAGTTGCTGCAGGACGGGGTTAAAAAAGGCTCTCGCGGCCCCTAAAAAAGCTTTGCCGGACACCTGCAGCTACTTGCTCTCGGTGCTCCTGCCTGACGATTCGCCCACCCTTTCGTCCATCCTCTGGCCTGGACTTCTTTTCTGGCAGCGTACAATATGCAAAGGCGACTCATGCGATGAGAAGGAAGTTGGTGGATGGGTCAACGTTTCGCTCATCGGATTTCTATGGGAAAAAGAAGGAGGATGATTCGATGGTTCGCACAGCCAGCACGATGATGCTCCCACTTGGGGCCAAGGCACCGGATTTCGCTTTGCCCGATACCGAGGGTCGCATCGTCCGCCTTTCTGATTTTGACGGTGCCCCGGCGCTGCTGGTCATCTTCATGTGCAATCACTGTCCGTATGTCAAGCATATTGCCGATCATCTGGCGCAGTTCGCTAAAGAATTTCAGGCCAAGGGAGTCGCGATCGTCGGGATCAATTCCAACGATGCGGCAAGTTACCCGGATGATTCCCCGGAAAAGATGCGGGAAGAGGTCAAACTTCGGGGATACACGTTCCCCTACCTGTACGACGAGACGCAGGAGGTTGCCAAGGCCTACCGGGCAGCCTGCACTCCTGACTTTTTCCTCTTCGACAAAGAGCGTCGATTGGTGTACCGAGGGCAGTACGACGACAGCCGTCCGGGAAACGGAATCCCGGTGACCGGGAAAGACCTGCGAGCCGCCATCGAAGCGGTCCTCGCCGGTCAACCGGTTCCGCCCGATCAAAAGCCCAGCCTCGGCTGTAACATCAAATGGAAACCCGGCAACGAGCCGGAGTATTTCTCCGCGTAGTGTAGCCCTGTGCCCCAAGCCGCCCGGGCCATACCTGCCTTACCGGCTCCCGCCAGACGCTGGCACGCCGTCAACCTTGCCGAGTGAGAGCCTGGGAGGCCGTGCAGGTGATATGAGGGCAGGGGAACACGTCAAGCCAGACCCTGCCCTCAGCGCCCCCACAGGAGTTCGGCAAATTCTTCCAAAAGGTCGTATT
>NZ_JACIYL010000540.1 GCF_014359955.1 Thermogutta sp.
TCAAGAGCCGACTCTCGAACCGCCGCGAACGAGGTGCCCGGTACTTCGGACAATTCTTCGGACATTTTAGAAAGCGAAGCTGGTGCCCCATCAGCCAGCGGGGCAGAAGCGGAGGAATCAAACCCGCCGCCTGTGTCCCCCGGTGCAGAGGCGACGGGAACGTTCGAGGACCAGACGGATCTTCCGCCGGGCGACGAACCTTCTGCATCTCCCCTACTCACGCTTCTCCAGCAAACGGACAGAGTGATCGATCAACTCCGTCATCTGCACGACCAACTCTTCCGTCAGGCGCCTGCTGATCGCGAAGCACTGGCAGCGCTGCTGAACGGGGTCGAACCGACTGTGGAGGAACTCGTCGGGCAGTACCACCACCTCCTTCCCGACATCGTGCATGCGGAATCGGTTCCGCTTCCCGAAGAAATTCTTTCTCACCTGCACGAACAGGTACTCGCACTTCAACAGGCGGAGATCCGGCTCATCAGCATCGACTTGCGGGGGGACTTCCACGCCACTTTGAAAGAGGTCCAGGGAGAATGCAGCCGTTTGCTGGGATCTGTTCATGGACTCCGCGATGCGTTGGAAGCCGTTTATGCGCACGAGGCAGCCAACAGCAATTCTCCACCCGCGCTGACCTCTCCTGTTTGTTCCGACCCGCTCACCGGTCTTTTCAATCGGGTTGGTCTGGAAAGGTTCCTGCAAACGCACACGCTGAGCAGGCTGGCCAGAGATCGGTTGACGGCCGTCCTGTTCGATCTCGACCAATTTGCCAGGGTCAACCAGCGGTTCGGTCATCGCCTCGGTGACCAGACCCTGGCCGCCGTTGCGAAGGTTTTCCAACAGGGTTCCATTCGCCACGCCACCTGGGTGCGATATGGGGGCGATCAATTCCTTCTTCTTGTCCGGGAAACGGACCTCCGGCAGGGTGTCCAACACGCGGAGCAATTGCGGCAACAATTTGAAGTAGCCCAATTTGCGATCGCCGAGGAGAAGGTCCCCCTCACGCTGTCTGCCGCAGTGACCGAGCTACGCAACGACGATACCTCGACGAGCGTCTTTCTGCGATTGCTGGAGACGCTCAGGGAGGCGAAACGAGCGGGCGGCAACCGAACGTTCACCCACAACGGCCAAGCCGCTGCCCCGGTGGTTCCTCCCAATCTCCAGGTGGAGGAAAAAACCTACCAGGTGTCCGGCCCGCCGTCCGCCGCGGAGCAGGCAGCCGCTGTGGAGGAGGCGTTCCATCGCGGGTGAGCTTACCCCTCGCGAGTGGGTATCCCAAAAAAACACGGCCGCCAAATCCCTACCGGGGATCACCGGTTACGCAGTCCGGGCGTGGGGAGACCGCTCGCTCGGTTTTCCTGGTCACCCGAAATGGTACACTAACGGTAAAGTCGGGGCGTGCGATTGCGACGCAACCACCTGCCTGTAGGGTGCCGAGTTGTCCCCGGCCGGTGGATTGATCGATCCAACTCAGCGCCTCGGTCAGCTCCAGGTCCTTTGCGGGAGCACATTCCACCCGAGTGTTGTTTTCACATTGAGTGAGCTTTGCATCCATGAGCGATTCCTGGCCCCCCTACCCCAACAACGAGCGTTATCCCGAAGACCGGCGGACGTCCTGGCCGGAGGATGCAGCCGGGAATGCCCCTTTCCATTCCGAGGGTTCTCCCTACCGTGAGGCGGGGGTACCGCCCGAGCCAGAAGTTATTCGGGCGGAGTTCGCCACCCGGCCTCCCCAGCCGTCCCGGGCCAGATGGGTTGTCCCTCTCATCCTCTTCGTGCTCACATGTCTGAGCACGTTTGCGGCAGGTCAGGGATTTCAGAGACCGCTGGAAGGATTGAAATACTCGATCTGCATCATGGCCGTGCTCCTTTCCCACGAGATGGGACATTTCCTCCAGGCCCTTCGCTACGGGGCACCGGCTACACTGCCGTTCTTTTTGCCCATGCCCTTCTCGCCGATTGGCACGTTCGGGGCGGTTATTGCCATGGATACCCGTCGCCTCGATCGCCGGGCGCTGTTCGACATCGGCATCACCGGGCCGCTGGCAGGGCTTATTCCAACGCTTGTTTTCACCGTCGTGGGGATTCAGCAGTCCCAGGTTGTCCCGGTTGTTCGGGGACCGGCCTTCATGGAATTGGGAGAGCCACTTCTTTTCACCTATTTGACACAGTGGATCAAAGGCCCCCTCCCCGATGGTTACACCCTCCTCGTGGGGCCGATGGCGTTTGCCGGCTGGGTCGGCATGCTCATCACGGCGCTCAATTTGATTCCCATCGGACAACTGGACGGCGGACACATTCTGTATGCTTTATTGGGAAAACGAGCCAACGCCCTGGGCATGCTCCTGCTTCTGGCGGCCATCGCCGCGGTGGTCATCTTCGGCTACTGGGGATGGCTTCTCATGATCTTCCTGCTGGGCCTGCTGGGGCCGGAACATCCGCCGACTGCCAATGACGAAGCACCGCTGGGCTGGGGACGCGTCATCCTCGGATGGCTGGTCCTCGCTTTCATCATCGTGGGATTCACCCCCGAGCCATTCAAACTGTAAATCTCCTGCGAAAAAATTGCGTGGCACGGGTCACTCGGTCCAATGGGGCGAACCAACTAACCGGGGGACGCGGAGTGATACTCTCAAGCGCCACGCTGAAGACAGCAGCCGTCGAAGGAGCACAAACGATGGGTGGACGCAGCGAGGACGTATCACCCTCCGGAAAGCGGCGGTTTCGCCGCCCCCTTGGACTGCGCATCATCGGGGGGGAGTTCAAGGGGCGGCGTCTCCAGTACAGTGGGGACTGGTCTGTGCGTCCGATGCGTGACCGCGTTCGCGAGGCGGTTTTCAACATCCTCCGCGAAGCCATTCCCGGAAGCGTCGTACTCGATATCTTCGCCGGAACAGGTGCCATGGGCCTGGAGGCCCTCAGCCGCGGAGCTTCCTTTGCCTACTTCATCGAAAAGGACCCCGTCGCCTGCCAGTTTCTCCGCAAAAACGTCTCCCACCTGGGAGTCAACGATCGAGCCGAAATCATCCCCGCGGACGTTTTCCTCTGGTGGAAGCACCACCCCACGTTTCCCACGCAACCCCAT
>NZ_JACIYL010000541.1 GCF_014359955.1 Thermogutta sp.
GGAAAGCCCTGGGCCCACGCAAGCTGAGTATGTCCGCACAGGCCTGTGATCAGAATAAGAAGGGGCACGACCCACCTGGATGCTGGGGCCACCAGCGAGATAGGCGCAACCCTTCCCCGCGACGCCGCCCGCAACAGAATCTGGCGAGTCATGATGACGTCCTCGCACCAAGAGAGTTTAGGAAGATTTCTTTGCCACCTGGAGGTCCCCACGCCTTGTCTGCTGGACCCTTTTCCGCCATTTTCCAGCATACCGCAGCCGGGAGAGCGGTGCCACTCTCTGCCCCAATTTTCCTGGCGCGTCACGCAGGTGGCGAGATTATCTTTGCCGAGCCGGGATAACGGTGGCGAAGTAGCCGTGGGTGGAAAGTGTTAATCGTGGGAGCCAGTACGTTACTCGTTCGGCCCCCAAGAGTGTGAATCATCCGAATTTCCCGTAGGGGCAATTCATGAATTGCCCCTACCTGTGTCCCGAGTTGACGCAGCCGGAATCAACGGCAATGGACGGGGTGCTATATCCTGCACCCGGCTTTGACCGGTGCATGGAGCGCTATTACTGGTAAGCGGCCCCTCAGTTTTCCGGGTCTAAGCCGAAGATCACTGGTGGGCGTTTTTTCCGTTCTTGCCGCGCAGGACGTGAGACTCACGTCTGGAGCATCTTGACTGCCTGTTCTCTGGCCAGATCGAGCGCTTCGGGCAGTTTTTCGGGGGCTTTGCCACCGGCTTGAGCAAGGTCCGGACGACCGCCGCCACCACCGCTTACGACCGCCGCCACACTCCGCACCCATTTGACGGCATCCAGGCCGCGATTGGTTAGTTCCCGGGAAAGTCCCGCCACCATGACCACCTTCTTTTCTTCCGGGTGTTTAGCTGCCAGCAGGACCGCGGTGGGCACACCGCGCCGCCGGAGCTGGTCGATGAGCTGGCGCATGAGATCGGGATCGGCCGCCGGAATTTCTCCGACAATCACCCGAACCCCGTCCACGTCGATACCCTGACTCCAGAGTTGCTCGGCCGTTACTCCGGGAGACCGCCCCCCGAGGGCAACCTGTTTGCGGAGCTGCCGGATTTCCTGGAGCATGTTCTGAATTCGGGTGGGGATTTCCTGGGGGGGCACGTTGAGGGCGGCTGAGGCCTCCGCGATCACCCGCGACGCGTCCCGCACGTACTCGTAGGCCTTCCATCCCGTCAGCGCCGTGATGCGGCGGGTTCCCGCGGCCACACTTTCTTCGCTGATGATTTTGAACAGACCGATCTGGCCCGCGTGATCCAGGTGGGTTCCACCACACAACTCTTTACTGTATTCCCCTACGGAAACCACCCGCACAACATCGGGATACTTCTCGCCGAAGAGCATCATCGCCCCGGTTTTGCGTGCCTCAGCCAGGGGCATGTAGGCGATCTGGACCGGTGCCCCTTCCAGGACACGACGGTTGACCTCGGCTTCGATTTCCTCCAGTTCGTCAGCTTTGACGGCGCTCGGATTGGCGAAGTCGAAACGAAGAATATCGTCGTCCACCTTGGATCCCTGCTGCTGGGCGTGCTTTCCCAGCACCTTTTGCAGCGCGTAGTGAAGCAGGTGCGTGGCCGTATGAGCGCGGCGGATCCCCTGGCGACGGGCGGCGTCCACCCGCGCCGTGACCACCTGGCCCAGTGCCAGACGGCCCTCTCGCAAATGGCCGTAGTGCACGGGAAAGCCGCTTTCCATCTTGGTGTCGATGACCTCAAACCGCAGTCCGTCGGCAACGAGTTCTCCGCGGTCACCGACCTGGCCACCCATCTCGCCATAAAACGGCGTCTTGTCCAGGATGACGGCAATGGGCTGGCCATGGTCCTTTTCTTCCACGGCATCGCAGAGTCGTCCGGCGGCAATCAAACCGATGATCTTGGCATCGGGGACTTCGGTGGTTTCGTAACCCACAAAACGGCTTTCGATACCGGCTTTTTTGAGGGAATCGAGCGGTCCCGTGTAAAAGACCTCCTTTTTCTGCCCGGCCCCGGATTCGATGCCATGACGTTCCATTTCTCGACGGTAGCCTTCCCAGTCGAAGGCATAATTGTGTTCGGCGGCCAGGGCTTCCAGCAATTCCGGCGGAAAACCATAGGTCTGGTAAAGCTCGGCAGCTTCGGCCCCGGATACAACGCCGCGGTTGTTCCGCCGCATTTCCTCGAAGAGCCGTTCGATACGCTCCAGGCCGGTTTCCAGTACGGCGAGAAAATTCTCCTCTTCCCCCTTGATCACGGCCTGCACCCGGGGAATGGTTTCCTGGAGTTCCGGGTAGGGATTTTTCATCATTTCCGCCACCACGGGCACAAGCTTGTAAAAGAACGGCTCGCGCACACCCATGCGATGGCCGTCCAAGACAGCCCGCCGGATCAGCCGTCGGATGACATATCCCTGTTTGTTCGGAGAGGGAATGACGTTCTCGTGGATGGCGAAAGTGCATGCCCGGATGTGGTCGGCGATCCGCCGCAGGCGCCGTCCGAAATCGGAAGAGGGATCGTATTTGACGTGGCAGACGTCGGCAGCCGCTTCCACAATGGGCCGAATGATATCGATGTGGAAGTTCGACTCCACACCCTGAAGCACAGCGGCTGCCCGCTCCAGGCCCATTCCGGTGTCGATGTTCTTGCTGGGAAGCGGCCGAAGGTTGTTCGGGGGAGGTCCCACCCGATTGTACTGCGTGAACACGAGATTCCAGATTTCGACTTTACCCCAGGGGGTCTCGTAGTAGATTTCGCTGCACGGCCCGCAGACACCGTCCGGTCCCTGGCTGGGGGCATTGGCGGGCCAGAAATTCTCGTCTTCCCCCATGCGGGTAACTTTATCGGGCGAAAGACCCACTTCTTTGATCCAGATTTCCGCGGCCTCGTCGTCATCGAGGTACACAGTGGCCGAAATTTTCTCCGGGTCGAGCCCGAGCCACTTCTTGTCGGTGAGGAATTCCCACGCCCACAGGATGGCTTCCCGCTTGAAGTAATCTCCGAACGAAAAATTCCCCAGCATTTCGAAGAAGGTGTGATGGTAGGGGGTTCGGCCGACGTTTTCGATGTCGGCCGTCCGCAGGCATTTCTGGCATG
>NZ_JACIYL010000542.1 GCF_014359955.1 Thermogutta sp.
ATTGGAAAAGACATAGTGGTCATGATGCTGCGCGGGGCGGGATTTGAGGTCATTGACCTGGGCGTGGACGTGCCGCCCGAGCGATTCGTGCAGGCCATCCGAGAGCACCAGCCCTCCGTGGTGGGAATGAGTCTGCTCCTCACCACGTGCTATCCCTCAGTGACCGCCACAGTCAATGCGATTCGCGAGGCCGGTCTGCGGGATCAGGTGGCCATCATGGTGGGCGGGGCCGCAGCGAGCGAGCTCCTCGCCAAAAATGCCGGTTGCGATTTCTACGGCAAGACCGCGGTGGATGGGCTCAAGTTCGCCTGCGAGGTGGCGGGAATCAAATAGCGCCGCTGGTGTAAGGTTCCACCGCCGGCCCAAAAGTCCGCCCGGTGGTCGGATTCTTGAAGAGGATGCCGAACGCGGCAAGGCGATCCGGCGATTGCATCAAAAGATCCGCGCCAGGCAGCCGCCATCCACCACAATAACCTGCCCGGTGATGTACCGACCGGCTTCGCTCGCCAAAAGCAGGGTGGGCCAGGCCACTTCTTCCGGCTCTCCCCATCGACCCAGGGCCGTGCGGGAAACGATTTGCTCCTGCTGTTCCTTGCTGAGCAGACTCATCGGCATTTCCGTAGCGATGGGACCCGGCGCAATACAGTTGACCGTGATATTGAATGGCCCCAGATCGAGGGCACTGGCTCTGGCCATCCCCACGAGCGCCGCCTTGGTGGCTGAATAGGCGTTGCGCTTCGCGGTGCTGGCAAGGGCCATCATGGAGGACATGTGAATGATCCGCCCCCAGCGACGTTCCTTCATTTTGGGAACGAGGGCCCGGGTCAGACGCATGGCATTGGTGAGGTTGAGCTCCACAAGGTAGTCCCAGTCTTTATCCTGAATCTCGTCGATGGCCTGGGGAATATTCCAGCCCGCATTGTTGATCAGGATGTCGATGTGTCCCATCCGGGCAAGGGCCTCGGAAGCGAGGCGATCGGTGTCCTCGCGTCGGGCGACATCGGCAGCCAGCCATTCCACTCGCTGTCCGGTGCTCTGCGAAAGTTCCTCGGCCGTTTTGCGAATGGCCTCTTCCGTGCGGCTGCAAATGAACAGATCGGCACCTGCCTGGGCGAAAACCTGGGCAATGGCCCGACCGATGCCGCGACTGGCACCCGTGATCAACGCGGTTCGCCCTGCAAGGCTGAAAATGGTATCTTTCATGGCGCTCTCCCTCATCAAGCCAGCAAGTGACGCATTTCCCGATGTGGCAAAGCCCGGGACAGGCCGGGCCACCGACTCAGCAAGATGGGTTATTCGGCTGGATTTTCCAGATACGTGTATCCCTCCAGTCCGGACTCATAGAAACGCAGCAATCTTCCGGCCTGGCGGTCGTCGATGCGGCCTCGCCGAATCGCTTCTTCGAGGCTGTTCCTCAGCCGAACCACAAGGGTATTGGGATCGAACTCCACATACGAGAGCACTTCGCGAACGGTATCGCCGTTGATCACCGTTTCCACCACCACGTCACCGTCCTCGTCGAGGCCAACGTGCACGGCATTCGTATCACCAAACAGATTGTGAAGATCGCCGAGGATTTCCTGGTAGGCCCCCACGAGAAAGACGCCGATGTAATACGGTTCGCCGCGGAATTCATGGAGCGGCAGGGACCGTTTGACATCGTGCCGATCGATGAACCGGTCGATTTTACCGTCGGAGTCGCATGTGATGTCGGCCAGGATGCCGCGGCGTGTCGGTTGTTCTGTCAGCCGGTGGATGGGCATGATGGGAAAGAGTTGCTTGATGGCCCAGCTATCCGGCAAAGATTGAAAGAGGGAAAAATTGCAGAAATACGTTTCACTGAGCAGCGATTCAAGGACTTCGAGCTCCTCCGGCACGTAGTCCAGGTGCTGCATGAGCCGGTAGATCTTGCGGCAGATGGCCCAGTAAATATTCTCCGCGAATGCTCGTTCCTCGAGCGACATGTAGCCGTTATTGAAGAGGTTGATGGTGTTTTCCAGGGCTTCCTGGGCATCGTGGAAGCTTTCCAGGAGATTGCGGACATTGAGGGCTTCGTACGTTTGCAGCAGGTCGTGCAGACACTGCTCGGCATCCTCGGGGATTTGCTCGGGGATCCCGTTTTCACCCCGATCAGCGACCCCCAGCACATTGAACACCAGGATACTGTTGTAAGCGACGACAGCCCGGCCGCTTTCGGAGAAAATCGTGGGATGCGGGACACCCGTGTCATCGCAAACCTGCTGGATGTGATAGACCACGTCGTTGGCGTATTCTTCCAGGGTGTAATTGACGCTGGACTCAAAGGTGGTCTGGGAGCCGTCGTAATCCACGCCCAGTCCGCCGCCGACGTCCAGGTACTGCAGGCCGGCGCCCTGCTTGTAGAGATCGGCGTAGACGCGGGCACCCTCGGTGAGGGCCGCCTTGATGTGGCGGATGTTGGTGATCTGGCTTCCCAGGTGAAAATGCAGGAGCTTGAAGCAGTCGGCCATGTCGTGCTCTTTCAGCTCCCGCAATGCCCGCAGAATTTCGCTCACCGTCAGGCCGAATTTGGAACGATGGCCTCCCGAAGACTGCCATCGGCCGGAACCCATGGCGGCCAGTTTGACGCGGATGCCGATATTCGGCCGAACTCCCACTTCCCGCGCATAACGCAGGATCAACTCCAGGTCGGTGTATTTTTCCACGACAAGGAAGATGTTGCGGCCCATCTTTTGGGCCAGCATCGCCGTTTCGATGAATCGGGCGTCCTTGAACCCGTTGCACACAATGGGGGTCTCGTTATCGGCGAGGGCGATGACGGCCAGCAATTCGGGCTTGCTGCCGGCCTCCAACCCGAACTTGTAGGGGGCTCCGTAGCGGAGGATCTCCTCCACCACTTGTCGCTGCTGATTCACCTTAATGGGGTAAACGAGGTGGTATCCGCCGGTGTAGTTGTGGTCGCGGATCGCCTCAGTGAAGGCATTTTTGATCTCTTCCAGGCGGTGTTTGAGAATGCCCCCGAACCGGATCAGAACCGGCGTCTGGATGCCACGAACGACCAGGCGATCGACGAGGTGTTTGAGATCGATGGAGC
>NZ_JACIYL010000543.1 GCF_014359955.1 Thermogutta sp.
GGAGGGCCGTGGTAGTCACAACCCTTTTCCAGCACTGCATCGCAGGGGCGATTCATGAATCGCCCCCACCGGCCCGAATAGCCACGTCTCGTGGCCTGTCACAGTGATCCGTGAAGTGTCCCTACCGGAATCCGGCTGGTTCGGCCGTGCGGTGGCCAGCGGATCGACCGGTGTCTTTTACCCCGCAGGCGGAAATTCTCACGGAACGGCGACTTTGACAGGGAGGGAACTTCAGAAAGTGGAAATAATTCTTGGAAAGTGGTAAGTTAAATAGCGATGGAGAAGTGTGTCCAGTGTTGCCCAATACTTCAGGCGAGCCAGATGAGTGGACGGTCGGAAGGAAGCGTCGATGCCGGGGAAAATCGTTGAGTGATGCGGGCGCCGGTGCCATTGTGAAACGACAGAAAGGTTGGGCATTTATGCGAGCGGAATGAAAACCTCGAGTAGCGAGACCTTCGATGACGGTCGAGCAATTCCTCGATCTGGTGAAACGCAGTCAACTGGTCGAGGCCGACCAGTTACAGAAGGTGGTCAAGCAGTGGCTGCCACCTGAGGGAAGCTCTTCGCTGACCGCCGAGGAACTGGCGGGCAAGCTGGTCGAGGCTGGCCTTCTTACCCGGTGGCAGGCCGGAAAACTCCTGGAAGGTCGCTACAAAGGTTTTTTCCTGGGCAAGTACAAATTGCTTGATCACCTGGGCAGCGGGGGGATGAGCAGCGTGTATCTTGCTGAACACGTGCTCATGCAGCGCCGGGTGGCGATCAAGGTTCTGCCCAAACACCGGGTCAACGACGCTTCCTATCTCGCGCGATTTCACCGTGAGGCAAAGGCGGCGGCCGCTCTCGACCATCCCAACATCGTCCGCGCCTACGACGTGGACAGCGACGGTACGAATCACTACCTGGTGATGGAGTACGTGGAGGGCCAGGACCTCCAGCGGATGGTCAGAGAAAAGGGCCCCCTGCCCCCTCACATGGCGGCCGAATATATCCGCCAGGCAGCGGAAGGCCTTCACCACGCCCATCAGGCGGGCCTCATCCATCGCGACATCAAACCTGCCAATCTTCTTGTGGACAAAAAGGGGGTGGTCAAGTTACTAGACCTGGGTTTGGCGCGTTTTTCGGACGACGACCGCGGGTCACTCACCCTCGCTTACGACGAGAACGTGCTGGGGACAGCCGATTATCTCGCACCAGAACAGGCCATCGACAGTCATCGGGTGGATCTCCGGGCCGATATTTACAGTCTGGGGTGCACGCTTTATTTCCTTCTGACGGGACACCCTCCGTTTCCCGAGGGAACACTCGCCCAGCGCGTCATGAAGCATCAGCGGGAAATGCCGCCCGACATCCGCAAAGAACGCCCGGATGTGCCCGACGATCTCGTGGCCATCTGTATGAAGATGATGGCCAAGAAGCCTTCGGCTCGGTATCAATCGGCGGCCCAGGTGGCCGAAGTGTTGCGGTTGTGGCTGATCAATCACGGCTACCAGATCCCGGACGAGAGCACGCTGCGCCGCACCGCGACAGCAGTCCCAACGGCGGCACCCGGAACAGTCCAGGCGGCGGTGACGAAGCGGTCTTCTGCCAAACCGATCAGCGATGCTACCGGCGTTCAGTCCACGCCTTTGCCGGTGGCCCAGGCCCTCCAGGATACGCCCCCCAGTGCACCGCTTCCCAAGGCGAAACCGCTGGAAGATTCACCCACCACACCAACCCTGCCGGTGGCCAAGCCCATTGTGGAAACACTTCCCATTCCGGAGGAACTGACCCACGAGCCCGCCGACACGGCAAGCACCGGTCGTGAGAGCGACCTTCCCGGGGAGCCAGAAACGGCAGCCGCCATCCCGCTGCCATTAGACGTCAAAGAAGATCCTCTTTTGGCGATCGTCCGCCGCGACCGGGCGCGCCGGGCCCCGCCCATGCCAGCGTGGATCTGGCTTGTGATCGTCGGTGGCCTGCTTCTCGCTGCGGTGCTTGCGGCCATTCAGTTCCTGCGCTGATACCAGCCCGGATGGATCCCCGACCCAATCCTGCCTAGGCCAAATATCCAACAAAAAACACTCGCTGCATGCCGAACAGCGAGTGCGAGCGGGAAGGATGTCAGGTGTTTCTGCGGGGGGACGCTGGAGTCAGCAAACGATCAGAAGCGGATCTCCGCTCGTCCCACCAAACCATCGAACACCACCGTGTCGTCCATGCCACTGAAGTTGTTGCTTTGAACACCCCGAATGAAGGTGTCGGCATCCACCGCATTGAACCAGGCGCTCACCATATAGCCGACGGTGAACATCACGCAGCCGTTGTCGCTGACCCAGCCGCTGCCCAACTCGAGATCAAGGATCGGCACCACCCGGGAAGCACGCCAGCGCGTATCCACTTCCACACTGGTGAAGGACTGGCCCTGGAAATACCGGGCACGGAAGTCTCCCGCCACAAAACTGGCGGCGCTGCGACCATACACGATCAGGTTTGTGTTCTGGAAGTGGCGTTCGCCCTCCAACCCGAGCCGAATGCCACCGCCGTAGAACCGGATGTCGGTGAGGATATTTTCCACACCGTTGTTAAAGAACGTGGAAGAGAAATCCTGTTCCAGTTGGGCGTATCGACCACCCACCAGCCAGTTCCACGAACCATAGCAATTGCTGCGGAAGATGTGGCGGTAATCGGCATCGATCAACTGGAAGTCCACGTCGTTGCTGGCGATACCGCGGAGATAGTCGGCAGCCGCCGTCAGTGTGCCCGGATGCGCCACAAGAGATCGCAGGACAAGCGGGGCGTCCGTGCTCAGTGAGTCGTTGGAGTGGCTTTCAAAGAACGTGTAACTGACGCTGGCACTCGAACATTCGTCCACCACCCGACCGACACCGACACGAAAACCGGAGTCGAAATCGATATCGGCATTGGCAATTCGGCCGACCTGAATGGGAACATCGCCCTGCTGGATGGCCCCGTTAATGGCCACAGCCCAGGGCACATCCACGTCGGAGGGACGAAGATAGAGATATTCACCCCAGACCTGCCAAACCGGAAGGCGACCGGTCGGACATGCCTCCGCGGGGCCAGCGGAAGA
>NZ_JACIYL010000544.1 GCF_014359955.1 Thermogutta sp.
ATTGACACTCGGGATCGACGAGAGAAAGTTTCGCCCGACCGCGCAACCTGTTCCCGTACAGAACAAGTTCCAGCATGAGCTCGGTGCGCTTGCTGAGAAGGTAGGTCCCCTCATCCCAGCGACGGACCGTACCGCGGCCACCGGAGATTTCTCCTTCGTATTCCAAATAAATCCTGCGATGGTCAGGCAGTTGCTGGGCAGAAATAATTTTTCCGGCGGCTGGTATTTCGGCAAGCGCCCATGTGGCGAGGAGCGTCGCCGTTTCCAGCATGAAGTCGTAATGAAGTCCGCGGGGGCTGTCGTGTTCCAGAATGACGAATCGGCGCATCGTCGCCCACTGCCTTATACCTCAGGGAGCGTCAAAATGAACCCCACCGCCCACGTTCATTTTAACGGTTGACGACGGTTGTGTTTCGTGTGACCGTAACAGGGCTTGAGAACCCCTGACAGGTGACCCGGGCGTTGATCTGTGCCGTCCCCGGCTTTTTGGCTGTAAGGCCAAGACGAAAGTGCGTGCTTTGCCCGGCGGGCAAAGGCCCATGAGCGACGAAAACGACCACACCGGGAGACGGCGACTCGACCTCATCCGGGGCGGAAGTCCTCTCCGGATTCCACGCGAAGCTGTCCGGGATTGTCACGGCAAGTCGGATGTCAGACAGCGGACTGTCGCCGGAATTGGTGACAACAAATTCCACGGTTTTCGACTTGCCGATGGCGATCGGTTCGTAGCGATCGATAATCGACACGTTGACCGGACATGCACTCGCGGAGTCTCCCGAAGCGGAGTTCTCGGCGGGAGGTGTCTGGGGACTCGGCACGTCAGATTTTGACGGGGGCGTTTCGGTGATGGGCGGTCGGCCGCGGACGGTCGGCGTTGGCACTGCCGGCTCAATCCGGACGCACGCCTGCTGCACGATGGAACCGCCGTCCGGACTGACGAGTTCGCCACGGCAACAGGCCTGCTCGCTCGTCTTCAGGGCCCGCAGCTCCACCTGCCGGCGGATGGGTTGATTGGGCGCCACCGTATTGAGGGTCCACGTGATGACATCGCCCTCGAGTTGGTAGCCGGCGCTTGCTCGAAGGGGCTCCCACGCTTCATCGAAGGAGCACCGCAGTCGAAGATTGGCCAGCGCGCTCGGGCCGGTCACCGTAATCTCGCACGTGAAGACGGCTGATTCTCCCAATTTAACAGAACTCGGGCCGGTTATTTTGAAGTCCACCGATTGGAGCGCTGGACTGGGAGTGGATGGAGTGGGCTGAGAAGGTGGAGTGGCTGACGGTGAAGGCACGGCGGATCCAGGACTTGCCCCAGGCAATGCGGGTTGCGGTGTCGCGGGGCTGGACGTGCCCGGAAAATTCTGACTGGGTAAAGAGGGTTGGGTCCCCGGTGATGGAGTGGTGGAAAACGGAGGCGACGGAGGTGCTCCTGGGCCGGTGGCGGACGACGTTCCTGGCTGAGCGGCTCCCGATGGGGGAGCGGCTGGGAGGTTGGTGCCGGCCCCCGGCGTTTCCGGCTGGGCTTCGAGACATGTCGACTGCGAGGCCAGAATACCGGCTGGCCCGCTGACCTGCACGGTGTGGCACCACCGTCCTGCCTGCACCACTTTGAAAACCACACCAATTGTTTTTGTTTCACCAGGCTGAAGCGTTCCGGGGAGGTCCCGTTCCACGGCCCCCTGGGCCACTGCGTGCTGAAGACCTCGATCAAACGTATCCTTGACGAGGAGGTTGCCAAGCGGAGCGGTGCCGCGATTCGTGATCGAAATGACGAACGTCACTTCCTGCCCTACGGTTGCGCGCTCAGGTCCTTGCACACGCAATTCCACCGTGCCCGTGGTGGGAGAGGTGGCAGGAACTGCTGCACCGGCCGATATCGTGGCGCAATGCTGGGCACGCAGGCCGCCCGCTCCCTGGGCTTCGGCACACAGAGAACCTGTGGCACCCTGGGAGGCTTCAATGACCACATCGAGCGTGCGCATCTCATGTGCGTTCAGCCGCCCGATGTTCCACGTCAAGGTGTTTCCCGACACGGAAGCGACAGGCGTGGTACTCCGCTGCGTGAACCCAGCGGGCAGTGTGGCTGTTACGATGACATTTTCCGCGGGGAGGTCGCCCGGGTTATTCACTTCGATGCGAACGGTTGTGCTTCCGCCGGCTGCGACGGTAGGGGGAGCGTTGACCCGTACCGCGAGCTGGGCGGCGGACCAGGTGACAAGCGTCTGTCCCGAGGCCACCAGCAACTGTTTCCCAGCGGCCCCGGGGGCATCTCCCGGACGGATAATCTGAACGCTGATCTGTGTCGAACCGCCGAGCGGCTGAGTCTGGTAAATTTCGGCAACCGCTTGCCCCGAGGAATCGACGGGGACTTCCACGGACGTGGAGCCCTCCGGAGCGAATACAGCGTTAACACCGCCGGTAATCTCGTAGCGGACTTTCCATCCGGAACAGGGCGAGCGGTCTCGCTGCCGGGTCACGGTCGTGACGAGTTTATGGCGGGAACCAGCGGGGACGATCGCCGGCGGTGGGAGCGTCCACTGCGCATCCACCCAGTGAATCGTGGCTGTCTGCACCCGACGATTCCAGCTATGGACGCAGGGCACATAGACCTGCACCACGGAGGTGCCCTCAATGGGACTGGTCAGACTCACCCACGCCTGACCGGGTCGAATGATGACATCGTCATTGGGATCCACCGTGCCGCGAGTGAGCCGCAAATACTGCCGCGTGGTACTTGTGATGACAAAATGCTCGTTGACTTTCCGCGGTCGGGTAAAATCCCCCACCAGATAGTCGATGAGTGTCGCCCGATTGAAGTCGACAAAGGCGCCGACTCCACCGGGCATGATGGTCCACTCCACACGCTGATTCGTCAGCATGTACTGGTCCTGGCCGCGAACGCTGGCCACAAGGATCACCTCTGTTCCCACGGCCGCCGCCGTTTCCTGCGGCACGACCGTGAATTCTGAACAATCTCCAGGAAGGATGGGGCCCGGGACTTCTCGGTAGTATTCCCCGGACGCAGCAGGGGGTGGAGCAGTACCGGGAACAGCGGCTGGCGGAGGGGTG
>NZ_JACIYL010000545.1 GCF_014359955.1 Thermogutta sp.
AAGAGGCCGAGGAACTCGTGCGGGAGGTGCAGGCTTCCCTGCACGATGCGGCTCTCAATGAACCGCTCTTTTGCCGTCGGTATCTTCGGCCGGTGCTGCTGGCAATCGCCATTGCCGCCTTCAATCAGCTTTCCGGGATTAACGCCGTGCTCTACTACGCCCCACGGATTTTCGAGATGGCAGGCGCCAAGAAGGACGCGGCGTTTCTCCAGGCTGTGGTGGTCGGCGGGACGAACCTCATCTTCACGCTGCTGGCGATGAGCGTCATAGACTATTTCGGCAGAAAATTCCTCATGCTCGTGGGATCCATCGGCTACATTGTCAGTCTGGCGACCACAGCGGCGGCCTTCTACATTTATGGCACGCACTTCGATCGGCTAGGCAACATCATTGTGCTGGCCAGTTTGGTGGTGTTTATCGCGTCCCACGCATTCGGTCAGGGGGCGGTGATCTGGGTGTTTATCAGCGAGATCTTTCCCAACACCGTCCGCGCCAAGGGGCAGGCCCTGGGAAGTTTTACCCACTGGTTCATGTGCGCTTTGATTTCCTGGACCTTTCCGGTCATTGCTGCGGCCTCCGGCGGGCACGCCTTCGCGTTTTATGCGGCGATGATGGTCCTGCAGCTTCTGTGGGTGATCTTCGTCATGCCCGAGACAAAAGGAATCCCCCTGGAGGAAATCGAGCGTCGGCTTTTGGGGACCGATTCCGCGTCCGCAACAGTACCGCCGACCAGGTCGTGCTCCTGAAAGGAGAAATACGCCGTGAAGACAATCGCGATGATTGGGTTGTTATCGTGCAGTTGGGTGGTAGCGGGGATTTTAATCGCCGGCGAAAAGGCGGAGCCACCCGTTCGGCCGGATATTCTCGTGGACGATTTTGAACGCGATTCTTACGCGCCCTGGGTGGCCGAGGGGGAAGCCTTCGGTCCCGGCCCGGCGAGCGGCACACTCCCGCGGCAAATGGAGGTGACGGGCTATCACGGTCGTCGGCTGGTCAATTCGTACTACGGCGGGGATGGCACGGTGGGGACGCTGACGAGCCCTCCCTTCACCATCGAGCGGCACTACCTCGCCTTTCTCATCGGTGGGGGCGGCTATCCGGAAGAAACCTATATGGAGCTTCTTGTGGATGGGAAGAGTGTGCGTCGCGCCACGGGACCGAACACCGCGCCCGGCGGCTCGGAAGAGCTGGATTGGGCTGTCTGGGACGTCCATGAGTTTGAAGGCCGCACTGCTGTCCTGCGGATCGTTGATCGCCGCACCGGCGGTTGGGGCCACATCAATGTGGATTACATCCTTCAAACCGATCGCAATCCGCTGGAGCAACTCAAGCCCCTGGAAACAGCGGTTCAGTCGCGGTACCTGCTGCTTCCCGTGGCCGGGGATGGACCGCGGACGCACTGTCGCCTCATGTTGGGCGATCGAGTCCTCCGCTACTTCGACATTCACATTGCCGAAGACGATTCAGACGTGAGATTTTGGGCGGCGATTGATCTGAGTGATTATCGGGGCCAGACGCTGCGCTGGGAAATCCGTCCCCGTTCTGCCCGCGTTCTGGTGGAAAAACGTCTTCGACAGAGCGACGCCCCGGTTTGGCCGGACAACCTCTATCGGGAAGCGTATCGACCGCAGTTCCATTTCTCACCGCGGGTGGGCTGGACCAACGATCCCAATGGCCTGGTGTACTATGATGGGGAATATCACCTGTTTTTCCAGCATAATCCGTTCGGGATTCGCTGGGGTAACATGACCTGGGGCCACGCGGTGAGCCGCGATCTGGTTCACTGGGAAGAGATCGGTGACGCCATCTTTCCCGACGAGCGGGGCACCATCTTTTCCGGTTCAGCGGTGATCGACCTTTCCAATACCTCGGGGCTTGGTCGGCCTGAGCAGCCGCCTCTGTGTGCGTTTTACACCGCCGCCGGTGGCCATTCCTACAAACCCTGTCCCTTCACGCAGTGCATGGCCTACTCGCTGGATCGCGGTCGCTCATGGACGAAATACGCCGGTAACCCTGTGGTGGATTTCATCGCGGATGAAAATCGGGATCCAAAGGTTTTCTGGTATGAGGCGACTCGGCGCTGGATCATGGTGCTCTATGTTCGGCGGGACGCGTTCTCGATCTTTTCTTCCCCTGACCTGAAAGAGTGGACCCTGGAAAGCGAAGCGGCGTTTCCGACGGCCCACGAGTGTCCCGAACTCTTTCCACTCTCGGTGGAAGGGGAACCGAACGAAGTCCGCTGGATTCTGTGGACGGCCTCCGGCAACCATTTGATCGGCCGATTTGATGGCCATCGCTTCACCGCAGAAAGTGACGTGCTGCGCAGCGAATGGGGAAAAAATTGTTATGCAGGACAGACGTGGAACAATGCACCGGGTGGCCGACGGATTTTCATCGGGTGGATGAATTCCGATGGTTCCGCGTATCCGGGGATGCCTTTCAACCAGCAGATGACGGTACCCCGGGAATTGACGCTCCGCCGCACGCCGGAAGGCCTGAGCGTGTTTGCCCGTCCCATCGAAGAACTTGCGTCGCTCCGTACGAAATCGATGCGACTTCACAGCATCCCGCTGGAAGGTGACAATCCATCCCAATCGTGGCCGGTGGGCGATCTTCTGGATATCCTGTTCACTCTTCAGAGCGGATCGGCACACGAAATCGTTGTCGACGTGAAGGGTGTTAGGCTGACGTGGTTTCCTAGCCGCGGAGAGTTGGAATGTCTGGATCGACGGATCACCGATCTGCCGAGAGATCGTCCGCTCGACCTGCGATGGCTCGTCGATCGCACGTCGCTGGAAATTTTTGCCCTGGACGGCAGATACGTGATGTCGTTCTGCTGGCCATTTGGCCCGAAGCCCGGGCAGCTCACGATCACGGCACAGGGGGGCGATGCGGTGATCGACTCTCTGGAAATTCACGAGCTGCGCTCGATCTGGGAAAACGTCACCCGTCAGGGCGAGCAAGAAAAGCGGGACGGTTGAGAAGATCCTCCAGAATCCGCTCCAGGCGTTCCATCCGGCGATCGAAACTGTAGTGCGTTTTCACATGCTGGCGGGCGCTTTCCC
>NZ_JACIYL010000546.1 GCF_014359955.1 Thermogutta sp.
GGGCAAAGAGCGTGCCCGGTGTCGAGCCTTCATATTGCGCCGTTTTGTAGTTGAAAGTCGTCACCACGGAACTCGTCGCCGGATCGTACTGCCAATGCACCTCCGTTCCGATCACTTGGGAGTGCGCATACCGGGAAAACAGGGCGAACACTTTTTCTGATCTTTCGGGCAAAAGTGCCAGAGAAAACCCGGGGCTTCCCTCGGCAAGGTTGACCCAGGTTCTCTCATCGACTGCTGTCCATCTTGAACCTCGTGGTCCAAAGAGGGCATAATATTTTCCGTTCAGAGTCACCGCCACGGCGTGTTCCGCGAGGCTGCCCGCCCAGATTTCGGGTTTTTGTGCGAATGTCACGCGTGCCGTACCACCCCGATATTGGCCATAGACGAACGGGGACCCGTGCCCGTAGGTCAGACTCATCCCCCTTTGAAGGTCGCCGAATCGTACGGTGATGAACCAATCGCTGAAGCTCTCCACACGTGCTTCATCGAATGAGGCAACACCAGAATGGCCGATCGTCAAATCCTGGGAACCGCCGGGCATACTGGCGAGAATACTTCTGGGCGTCACGATGATATGGGACCCGGGATAAAACACCCGCAAGCCGGTTTTTTCCGCACGCACGGCCAGGGGGTGGGGATATTGAGCCTCGGAAAGGGGCATCCACAGAACACTGCTCCACCATTGATTGGTGGGGAACGGCGGACGCAACGTATCGATCACATAAACAGTCTCCGGAGGCCGCCGTGCTCCGGTCGGCGCCACTCGGACATAGCTACCCAGCCCAACGCGCCCTATCGATGGAATCGCAGAGGGTTCGCCAGCCAGCACTGAATACCCAACAGGCAGGAGGACACACAGCACAAGAACAGCGGAGATGAGTTTTTCTGGTAACATGCTTCGCTTGATCATGGCCCGATGAATACCGATCGGCAGGAACATTCCGGCGAGACTCCTTCATCGAATCAAGAGTTCGCGCGTGGGCTTCGGCGGTGCGGCCGCTTCGCGCCGCAATTCACCTTCGTTCCCACGATGCCAGTACCCAGGCACGCAGAATTTAACTGGAAAATCATTGGCATAACAGAAATCGACGCGCTATTTCTCATATTCTTTGCGGCCAGTCATGTCGTTGGGAGACTGATGTGATCTCGCAGCGATGCCAGGAGTGCCCCCAACTTCGCAAGCGTGGAATCGGGCAGGGTGTGGGAAAGGCGTTGCGTCATCCACGCCAGGGACACCGCGGCATCCTGCCAAGCCGCCAGATAGAGTGGCCCACCATACCTCGCAGGAAAGCCCAAACCGCACACGGCCGCCACATCGATCATCCGCCAATCTCCGACCACCCCCTCTTCAACGAGCGACAACGCTTCGCGCACCATCGCAGCGAGCAGGCGTTCCCCCATTTGTTCTGTCGAGCTTGTGGACGAAGCGGTCACCCAGGACGCGAGGAGTTTCTCGACAGTGGGGTCCGTCTCGGGATTGGCGGTCCAGGGGACGGAGTCGCTGTACTGATAGAATCCCCGGCCTGTTTTTCTTCCCAAACGCTTATGCTTGAGCAACGTCACGAGGATGGGCGAGGCTTCGATCCGCTCCGGAAAGGCCTCCCAGAGGATCCTGCCGGCTGCCCAAACGGTGTCGAGGCCAATTTCATCCATGACCTGCAACGGTCCCATCGCAAAGCCCACGCGAACGGCAGCTTGATCGAGCGCTGCGATCCCCGCACCATCGGCCAGTGATTGGAGCGCTTCGTTGAGATAGGCGAAAAGGAGTCGGTTGACAACAAATCCGGGAGAATCGGAAACGACCAAAGGAAGTTTCCCCAGCGCCAGCGCCTGCCGCACGACGGAGGCCACCAGGGAACGCTCCGCCCGCGATTGGCCGATGACTTCCACCACGGGGCGCTCGCGAACGGGATGGAGGAAATGAAGTCCGACCAACCGCTGGGGACTGCGGAGATCTTCCGCCAAACGGGCCACCGGAATGGTGGAGGTGTTTGTGAGGAAAATACAGTCCACGGCTACTAACTCTTCCAATTGCTTGAAGAGCGTGCGCTTGAGGGAGAGATTCTCGGGGACGGCCTCGATGACACACGCACAGTCAGACAGGTGGTGCAAATCCGAGACGCAGTGGAGATGTGAGAGAAGAGCGGAAATGTGGGCTGAATCACCGAGCTGAAGCTCCAGTTCCTGGCGGATGCGCTGCCATGCAGCCTCCCGTGCCGCGGAAGCGTTATCGTAAAGGATCACCTCGCATCCCCGCCGCAGGTGGCACGCGGCAATGCCGATTCCCATCAGGCCGGCGCCCACGATGCCGACGCGAGAGAACGACGTGGGTGTGTTCTGTGCCACGCACTCAAGCACAGAGGCGAGACTTTCCGGGGCGAATTTATCCGGAATTTGTCCGGAGAGGTCTGCAACGCTCCCCGTCTCGCTGCTTGCTCGCTGAAGACAGAGACGGACGTTGGACGCTAAATATTTCGCAGCCGCCGCCGGATCAATTCCGGGAAGAGTCATCGTGAAGGCATTTCCTTTCCCTGAAATGCTTCATCGTTCAAAAAAACGGGACAGTCCGTGCGAAATCCCTTCAAGATCGCGAGCTGGTCCTCAGCAAACTTTGGGGAGGTCGTCACGAGGCCGGTGGATTGGATCCGCCTGCGGGAGCCTCGCCGCCGTTGGCACCGGCATTCGCTGCGAGCGATTGGAGAGCCGTGTTCAGCGTATTGAGCGCGGGCGGCAAAAGCCGGACGAGCTCGCTCGCAGGATCGCGGGCACTCGCGGAATCGTTGAGCGCCTTGGTGATCCCATCGAGGGCTGTGTTGAATTTGCCCACGAGCTGGTCCTCCGGCTTACCGGTCAGCATACTCCGCACACCCCGAATACCCTGCTGGGCACACCCCACATATTGCGCGATCTTTCGCGGTTTCAGACTGTCCCAGGAGCCGCTTTGGCTGGCCGATTGGATGTCGGCCACGCACAGGTCAAGCACCATCTTTCCCAAACTTTGCACAACAGCGAGGGGGGACACTCCCTGGACCTGGGAATAGTCGAGATT
>NZ_JACIYL010000547.1 GCF_014359955.1 Thermogutta sp.
CTTCGGATTGAGAAGATCCCGCTCTTGATGGAAAATCACACTGGGCGCTCAAGATATACGCCAAATTGTTTTCCAGAAGGGCCTTCTCCAGATCGGACAATCGGCTGTCCGCCAGCAAGCGGCGATAGAGCGGAACGAGCTCCTCATAGCGTCCGGCCAGGTTGAGAAAGCTTGTGTACGCAAGAATTATTCTTTTATCTGCCGCGGCGTTCACGTTCGCCTGCTGGAACCAGGCGTCCACTCGGGCAAGATGACCTGGTTTGACGTGTTCGCGGGCAGCACGCAGACAGTTCACCGCACACGTAACGACACGTTCGCGGGGCACCTGGCCGAGCGCCTGCTGGCAGCAATCCAGGGCCGCGTCCAACTGCTGCTGGCGCGCCAGGAAAAGAGCCCTGGCAATGAGCGCTTCAGGATACGCGGTCGCCAGCTTTTCCAAAACCTCCGCAGCGAGCGAGGTCATACCGGCCCTTTCGGCCATGACTGCAAGCTGGATGACCTGTTCGTAATTATGATCCTCCAGGGCTTTCGATACCCTGGCCCGCCAGCGGGTTTCGATTTCCTTTGTATTCCCCGCCTGGGCGGCCAGACGCATTTGCAATTCCAGGACAGCCGGTGAATCATGGCCCAGCCGAGTCGCAAGTTTCTCGATATACGGCTGAATTTCCTCTTGCGGCGACTCGTGGGTCAGCATCTCACGAATAAAGAAAGCGAGCTGGGCGGGAGTCGGATCCGGCGTTTGCTGGAATAACGCGGCCATTTGTAAGCGTGCATCCGGCCAGCGGCCCAGAGACGCGAGAATTTGAGCGTAAACGAAACGGTCTTCCGAGGAGAGGATGACGCCTTCGCGGAGCAATTTCTGATACATGTCGGCGGCTTCCTGCTTCGCCGTCCGTTCAGGTCGATTTGCCAGGATTCTGGCCAGCAGACACCGATCGGCAACCTGCGACGCCTGCTTCAAATTCGCTTCCAGAAGTGATCGAGCACGCTGAAAATCTCGATAATCTGCGGATTGGGCCAGGAGCTGCGCGAGATTCCGTCGTGCGTTGCGGAGGGTCTCTTCGCTGACTACAAGATCGCTTGCTGACGCCGTGACGATTCGTTCGAGAGCGGCCTGGCACTCCCGGAGCTCACCGTGGCGCAAAGAGAATCCCGCCCAATCGAGGAGCAGATCGGCATCCCGTGGAGCCTCAGCCATTGCCCGGCGAAAGCATTGTTGCGCTTGTCGGATGTCGCCCACCGCTTCGTATCCCAGGCCGAGGACGCGGAGCGACGGAGCGTCTTTTTTCAGTAAGGCTGCCAGTTTCTCCAATCGCTTCCGGGCTTCAGATACGCGTTTCGTCCTGGCCAGGTAAATGATTTGGGCCAGTGCAACCTGAGGCACCTGCGGAGCAAGCTGCTGTGCCTTCTCGAATGCCCGATCGGCTTCATCCGTGCTGCCATTGCGGCTCAACAACTGTGCCCACCAGAGCCAATCGAGCGGATCGCTCGATTTTTCTATTCTTGGCCCCAGTACCTGTCTCACCTTTTCGAACTGCCCCTGCTGAGCCCAAATCTCCGCCTGAAGTTTCAGACGCTGCAGGTCGTCCTCACCGGGCTGTTGGGCCGTGGTTTGCAGCAGCCGTTCGGCCTCGGAAGTTCGGCCGACAAGAAGCAACAGTCGAGCCAGCTCCTCCCGGCCCTGCGCGCCCAGCAACCCCTGCTGCTCCAACGATCGCAGGGCTTCGATCGCCGCCTCCCAGCGGCCTTCCAATTGGGCAATGCGGGCTTCCAGGCGAATCAGGTCCGGCCAGAAGGGCAGGTATCGGCGAGCCATCGCGATTTGCGACTTTGCATCGGCCAGCAGTCGTTCCCGCTCGGATGCAGAGACGTTCGGCTGGGAAGCCTGTCCCACATCGATCACCGCTCGACCGTAAGCGGTTACACGTCCTGCGCCACCTTCAGCACGGCGAATGCGTTCCAGAATCCTGTCGGCCTCCTCCCAATTCCCTCGTGCGACCGCAAATTCCAGAAGCAACCGGTGAATCTCGACGTCATCTGGGTCAATCACGGCAAGCTCCCGGGCTATTTCCGCGGATCGATCCAGATCTCCCCATTGAAGCACAAGCCGCAACACCGCCCGAAGGACCGTTCGCCGCTCGGACGGTCCCAGTCGTTTCGCCTTCGCCACAACATCCGTCAGGATTCCGTTTCGTTGATCCTTTTCCGCATACTGGCCTAACTGGACCTTGGCGAGCAGGATCTCCGGTCGCAGTCCAAACTTTTTTTCGGCGGTCAAGAGCCGATCGCGCGCTTCGGAAATCCGTCCCGATCGGCCCAGGAGTTCACACAGTGCGGTCCACAGAGCCAAAGAGGTTTTTTCCCGGATCGCCTCCTCCAATAACTTCACCGCCTGGTCCACTTCCCCCTGGGCCTGCAACCATCGGGCCTTGAGTAACGTCTTTTGTTCCGGCGACAAAGCGGGAGAACTTTCCAGCGACTGGCGCATGTCGTCGAGTTGCTTCCAGAGGGGATCCTTTGGATTCAGACCTGTTCGGGTGTTCAACATGGCCAGCAGATACGCCATCCGGAATTCGGGAGACGCGGCCCACGATGGCTCGGTACCACTTTGCACCAGCCTGGTGATCGCTTGCTGGGCCGCTTCAGTCATCCCCTGGGAAAGAAGCCAGTTGATCCAGGCGAGTTGAACTCGAGAAGAATCCGGGAATTTTTCGCGCAACTCGGCGAGAAGCGCCCCGGCTGCGTCCAAAGCACCACTCTGCGTGTAAGCCAGGACCAATGTCAGCCCTGCGGTTTCCGCTCGCGGATCATTTTCGTCAAGGAATTTGCGAAAAAGCTCATCAAGTGGCGCGATGCTCTCGCGTGCCCGTCCTTCCAACACCGACACACGGAGCTGCCACAGATCGAGAGTCTCTGGATCAAACTGAGCCTTCTGCATCTGCTGAACGGCGGCACGGGCTCCCAAAATATCCGGAGGCGTTTTACGAAGACACACCTCAACAAGGTCAGGTAAGAAGGCCGCGTTGCGCTCTGCCAGCAGTTGCAG